>VBKX01000002.1 GCA_005879435.1 Deltaproteobacteria bacterium | reverse complement strand
CGTGACGTAAAACCTTGGAAGCCTAAGCAGGGTCGATGCCAGGATTGTCGGCGCATTCGCGTGCGCGTCAAAAACTTGGAACAAAACCAGTTAGTGACTTGTCTAAAACGAAGG
Source organism: Deltaproteobacteria bacterium (assembly GCA_005879435.1). Classification (GTDB taxonomy): domain Bacteria; phylum Desulfobacterota; class Binatia; order UBA9968; family UBA9968; genus DP-20. Next base: position 27,534 of record VBKX01000002.1, on the reverse strand, counting down.
GAGGGAGGATCGTGATCGCGAAAAAACCAGCTAAAACGCGGGAAAAACATCAACATCATAAAGGTGGACGATCACCTTTTTGGGTCAGAGGTACAGCGCAGCCCAGGGCGCCAGTGGAAGAAAGGGCGCTCTCGGTGTTTCAACCCGACATCCTCGTGGAACACCAATATCAATCTACTTATCGCCGACGTTTTCATCTCGATCCCGAGCGTGTTCTTATGCTCGCATTGCTGCAGGATGCTGTCGTCTGTTTCCAGGACAATGTATCGGCTACCTGCAAGCGCAAGCAAACCATGCATCTCGATGCAGCAGCATGGATCGAAAGCACCGACCGTTCCTATCTTTTCTCTTTTGAAAACGTGTGCGACGCCCTGGGATACGACGCGGAGTATATGAGACAGGGCCTACTGCGTTGGAAAGAGATGGTCATAGGAAGCCGGAGCAAGAAGGAAAGTCGGAGTTCGTCGGTAAACTAAGTCGACGCGGAGCGGTGATTTGCGCATCATGACGCCGGCATCGCGAGAAATTAACCTAAAGACAAGCCGCCATGGCTAAAAATGGTGGAGGAAAGCAAAAATGATCAGTGATCTAACAAGGAAAAAGAGCGTAGCAATTTCTTCGCTCGTTGTCGGCAGCATGCTTTGCGTCCTGGCGGGAGTCGGTATTAGCGGCGCCATCGACCATTACTACGGGACCGGCAAAATCGTGCCGGTCGCCAGCAACGCCGCAGCGCCGGCTGTGGTGCAGGGTTTGCCGGATTTTGCTAGCTTAGCGAAGAAGGTCGGCCCATCCGTGGTGAATGTCTCGACCACCCAGATGCGCAAAGCGGCGGCGGACCCTTCTCCTTTCGACAACGACGATCCCATGAGCGAGTTTTGGCAAAGATTCTTTGGCGGGCGCATGCCGCGCGGACCCCAGCGGCAAACAGGGTTGGGCTCTGGCTTTATCATCGATAGCAATGGCACGATCCTGACCAATTATCATGTCGTTGACGGCGCGCAAAAGATCGCGGTGACGTTGTCGGACGGCAAAAATTACGACGCCAAAGTGGTCGGCAAAGATCAAAAAACCGATATTGCCGTGATTAAGATTGACGCAGGACAAGACTTGCCGGTGGTTACTCTAGGCGACTCCGATCGTCTTGAAGTCGGCGAGTGGGTGATGGCCATCGGAAATCCTTTCGGTCTGGATCATACGGTAACGTCGGGAATCGTCAGCGCCAAGGGACGACAAATCGGCGCCGGTCCTTACGACAACTTCATCCAAACCGACGCGTCGATTAATCCCGGCAACTCGGGCGGGCCGTTGATCAATCTACGCGGCGAAGTCGTCGGTATCACCACGGCGATTTTTAGCCAATCAGGTGGCAACATCGGCATCGGCTTTGCCATTCCAACCAATTCGATAAAGGAACTGCTCCCACAACTCCAAGATAAAGGTAAAGTAGTGCGCGGCTATCTCGGCACGACGGTGCAGAAGATCACCCCTGAAATTGCCGATTCCCTCGGCCTCAAACAACAACGCGGCGCTTTGGTCGCCGATGTCATGAAGGGCAGCCCAGCCGAGCGCGCCGGTATTAAGACCGGTGACGTGATTGTCGAATTTAATTCCAAGGAAATTAAAGATTCTGGCGACCTGCCGGCTTTGGTCGCCCGCATCGCACCAGGAACCAGCGTATCGCTCAAAGTCGTACGGGACGGTAAGGAGGTTTCGCTGCCGATAGCGGTCGGTGAAATGAAAGAAAATGAAGTCGCCGCAGCGGGTCAAGAGGGCGATTTGGGTTTGACCGTGCAGCCGGTCACGCCGGAGATCGCGCAAAGCTTGGGGTTGGATCGTCCCGAAGGGGTTGTCATCACTGACGTCAAACCTGGGAGTTCTGGCGACGAAGCGGGCTTACGCTCGGGCGACTTGATTACGCAGATCAACCGCCGTCCGGTGAAAAATCTCGCGGACTACAACCGGGAAATGGCGCGTGGCGAAAAGAGCGCATCCGTATTGCTGCTGGTGCGGCGTGGCCAGTCCAGCGTATTTCTCGCCCTGAAACGTTAGGCCCGAGTTTTCTTAAGTTCCGTCATCGCCCAGCTTGCGGTAAGCCGATTTTATCGGCGCCGAAGCTGGGCGATGTCGTTTTTATCCGCGCGAAATCTCCCGCGACCCATTGGCGTGCAGATTTATTCAGCGGTCTTTTCCTGTTAGATTGCTTTCCGGTAAGCTGACGAATCAGGAGAAGCTATTCAATGAAAGTTGGTTTAATCGGCCATCGCGGCGCGGGAAAAACGACGATCTTCAATATGCTGACGGGGCTGCAAGCGCAGACCGGAGGCTTCGGCGGCAAAGAAGAGATCCACTTGGGTGTCATCAAGGTTCCCGACGCGCGCATCGATAAACTGTCGCAGATCTTCAAGCCTAAGAAAACGACTTATGCGGAGATTCGCTTCACGGACTTTCCGCCGAGCGAGGGCGAAGAGAACCTCAAGTCGAATCAAGCGCTGGTCACGCAGATGCGCGAGGTCGATGCCATCACCCTGGTGCTGCGCGATTTCGGCGCCGGTGCCAACCCGATCAAAGAGCTTAATGATCTCATGACGGAAATGATCCTCGCGGATCTTGCGGTGGTCGAGAATCGGCGCAGCCGTTTAAAAAAGGAAAAAGCACGACTCCAAGAGGAAGCATTGCTCGACCGCTGCTCCGAAGCGTTGGAAAACGAAGTGAGTCTCAGAACATTGAGTTTCAGCGCAGACGAAGAAAATCTGGCCTCAGGGTTTGGCTTCCTCAGCCGCAAACCCGTGCTGGTGATTTTCAACCAGTCCGAGGAACAAGCAGGCCAGTCGCTCAGCTCGAGCTATCAAGAAGAATTAGACCGACGCCAACTTCAGGGGCTTGCTCTCGCAGGCAAGGTCGAAATGGAGATCGCTCAGCTCGATGAAAACGACCGCACGGCTTTCCTGAGAGAGATCGGGATCGAAGAGCCGGCGCGGGAACGGTTTATTCGCGCATCCTACGCTTTATTGAACCTCATCAGTTTCTTCACCACCGGCGAAGATGAGGTACGCGCATGGACGATCACCCAAGGCGCTGTGGCCAGGAAAGCCGCCGGTAAAATTCATAGCGACATCGAGCGGGGATTTATTCGCGCGGAAGTGGTCCCTTACGACGAATTCGTTATTTGCGGCAGTGACGCGAAGTGCAAAGAGGCGGGAAAGCTCCGCCTGGAGGGCAAAGATTACCTCGTCAAAGACGGGGATATCATCCATTTTCGCTTCGCGGTCTAACCCGCTCCTGCGAAATTCTCCTCTGAACGGCTCTCAGACCGCAGGGTTTGAGCGGCAGAAAGAAATAGACTATCATCCGCCGCTGCTGGACGTTAGAAGGAGCCCATCATGAGGAAGAATGTTTTCCCCGCGCGACAGAATTGCAGGCTGTTAGCGGGGCTAAGCGCGTGGATCAAGACCTTTTTGCTCGTGGCAGTTTCGATTGCCGCGACACGTTCCCAGGTGATCGCCAACCCTTATCTCGCGAAGGCGGGAGAACGGTCGACCAATATCCGCATTGCCACGTGCGCCGTCTCCGGCGGCTTCGCTCACCTTTACACAGCGCTGGAAAATCATCTTTTCAATAAGTACGGTTTTAGGATGGAACATGTTTTCATCCGCGGCAGCGGCCCGTCGGTGGCGGCGCTCATGGCGGACGAGATACAATTTCTTTACTGCGCCGCGGATGCGACGATCCCTTCCCTAGCCGCAGGCGTCGACGTGAAGCTCGTAGCGGCGCCGCTGATTAAACTTCCCTACGTGCTGGTGACGCGGAAAGAGATTCACCGGCTTGAGGATTTAAAAGGAAAGTCTTTAGGCGTGGCGCGAGCCGGCGATTTGAGCGATCGGTTGTCGCGTTTGTTGGTGAAAAAATTCAACATCCCCGATGTCACGATGCGTCCGATTGGCGGCAGCCAATCCGAGCGCTACCAGGCGATGGCAGCCAACGTCGTCCAAGGCATCGTGATTACCCCGCCGCTCGACGTCCGCGCGAAAAACGACGGATATAATATAACCTACCGGCTGATCGATTTGGACATCCCCTTCATCTACAGCTCGCTCCACGCCAGCTCACGTGCGATCCGCGAACGACCCGAAATGGTGCAGCGCATGGTTGCCGCGTTCGCCGAAGCGATCAATTTTACCGATCGAAACCCCGCCAAGGCGAAAGCGGCGATCGCGAAGATCATGCGTGTGAAGGACGAGGAGGCGCTGACCGTGTCGTATAACGTCTACACCAAAGACATCGTCGATCGACACATGATCGTGCCGGGCGCGGTGGTTGCCGAATCGGTCGAGATCCAGCGCAGTTTGGGAACACCGATCAAGCGGAGAGCCGAAGACCTTTACGACAATTCATTCGTCCATAATTTGGAAAAGAGCGGTTTTATGAAAGAGCTGTGGGGAAAATGAGCAGTCCCTTGCTCGATTCGTATTCTATATCCGAAAGGCACGAGCCATGAAAACGCTGATTCAAGGTGGTTACGTCGTTGGTTTCGATGGCAACGAACACGAGATCATCAAAGACGGTGTGGTTGCTTTCGACGGCGACCGCATCGATTTCGTCGGCAAGGAATATGCACGGCCGGTCGACAAAAAGATCGACGCCCAAGGCTGCTTGGTTTCTCCCGGTTTCATCGACACTCATTTTCACTCCGGCATCAACGCCAGCGATTACATTCTCAACGATTCGACCAAGACCGATTTTTTTGCGTCCAACTATTTGGCCCACGGCGGACCGACGCGCGAAGGCGCGCACTCGGCGCACCTAAAAGACGTTGACATCGGCCAGCGCTATTCGTTGATTCATGTTCTCAAAAGCGGCGTGACGACAACCTTCGACATCGGCGGCGCGGGCGGCGAAACGGAGCGCTATGTCGATATGGTCGATCAAGTCGGTATTCGCTGCGCGGCCGGACCAAGCTACAAGAACGTTTCATTCTTCCATGACCGCGAAGGGCGGCTGGAGTACGACTGGGACGACGAGCGTGGCAGTAAAGGACTTAAAGCCGCGATCGATTTCGCCAAGAAATACAACGGCGCATGCAACGGCCGCATGACCGCGCTGCTCTTTCCCGGCCACGTCGACTCTTGCACGCCGGCGTTGTTGAAAGACACTCGGAAAGCTGCCAAGGAAATCGGCGTGCGCGTGCAGATACACGCTACGATCAATCTATTCGAATTCCACACGGTCATGCAGCGCGAGCGCTGCACGCCGATCGAATTGCTTAAAAAAATCGGCTTTCTCGACCCGGAAGTTTCGCTGTCGCATTGTATCTTTATCAGCGGCCATAGCTGGCTCGCGTATCCTTACGGCGACGATTTGAAGATCATCGCCGACTCCGGCGCGTCCGTCGCTTATAGCCCGCTAAAATATTTAAAGCTCGGTATTGTCATGGAGTCCTTCGACAAATATCGCCAAGCCGGCATCAACATGGGTATCGGCACGGATACGTTCCCGAAAGATATTCTCTCGGACATGCGCTATGCGGCTATCGCTTCGCGAGTCGCCGACAAGAGCTTCCTTTCCGGCCATCCCCGCGATGTCTTCAACGCGATCACTCTAGGCGGGGCGAAGATGTTGGGACGCGAGGATTTGGGCCGGCTGCAAAAAGGCGCAAAGGCCGATATCACGATCGTTAATCTGCGCGACATCGCCTTCGGCGCCGTGCGCGACCCGATCCGTTCGCTGATGGAAACCGCCGTGAGCCGCGACGTGCGCACCGTCATCGTCGACGGCGAAACGCTCGTCGACAACGGCAAATATCTACGCCTCGACGAGGCAGAACTGCTTAATAAGGTTCAAGCAAAGGGCGAACAAGTTTGGGACAGCGTCTCGAAGTGGCACTGGACCGCTAAAGGGATCGACGCAGTCGTGCCGCCGAGTTTTAGGATGAAATGAATTGCGGGCTCGTTATCGCTTTGTGAGACTTTGCGATAAATTGTTTCAACATAAGAAAATTGGTATCCAACCGCATTGTCATTAGATGAGCTTTTGCAGATTGGCGACCAAGGCTTTGATTTCGACGAATCCCTTCTGCCAAAATTCTGATTTATGAAGGTTTACCCCTAACGGGAATGTACAAAGACGAAGGAAATATTTCGGCACGAAACTCTTTCCTTCGTCTTTGTACATTCGATAAAGCGCGAGGACGAGGAGCTGGCCGAAGACGTAACTGTAGCAGTAAAAGCGCGAGTGGATGAAGTGGGGAATGTAGGACCATCCCCAGCGGTAGCCGTCCGGTATTTCGACGGCGTCGCCATAGTACCTCCCGTTGGCTTCGATCCAGAGGTTTCCAAGCGTGTCCGGTGTGAGGCGGGTTTCCTTTCTCGCCGAGAAGGCGAGTTCTTCGAAGCGTGTGAGTACGTTTTGGCGGAAAACCGTGGCGAAGATATCTTCGATTTTGCCGGTGACCAGAGCGATCTGCGCTTGTGGGTCGGTTTGCTGCCCGAGCAAGTAATCGAAAACCAGCATTTCAGCGAAGACCGACGCGGTTTCCGCTGTTGTGAGCGGGTGTCGTAGTTGAAATAGTTTTGGTCGCGGCTGAGACAACCGTGCATCCCGTGGCCTAATTCGTGGGCGACGGTCATGACGTCGCGCAGGTTGTCGTCGTAGTTGCAAAGAATGTACGGATGCAATTGTGGAGAAGGCGAAGCGCAGAAGGCGCCGCCGCGCTTGCCTTTGCGAATCTCTGCGTCGATCCAATTCTTGGCGAAAAATTCCGTGGCCAGTTGTCGAAAGCTCGGATCGAAACTTTCGAAGGCTTCGAGAATGACCTGCTGCGCTTGGGAGTAAGGGAACGGTCTGACTTCTTTGCCGACCGGCGCATATTGATCATAGAGAGCGAGTCTTGGGAGCTGCAGCAATTTGGCTTTGAGACGAAAGTAATCTTGCCCCAAGCCGTAATTCGACTCCGTCACGCCCATCATCGCTTTCACCGCTTCGTCGTCAATTTCATTGAACAGATGGCGTTGAGACATTGGGTGCGGATAGGCGCGCAGCCGGTCCATGGTCAAATGATCCTGAATCAGCGTGTCGTAGGTGAAAGTCAGCACTTGGCCGTGTTGCGACAAGCCTTCATAGAGTGTTTCCATTGCGCGCCGACGCAGGGCGCGGTCAGGTTCATGCAGTAGTGACAGTATCTGGCTGAGATTGAGCTCTTCTTTCTGGTTTTCTTTTTCTAAAGAAAACGTGAGCCCGGACGTGATCTCGGAAAACAGCCGACCGAAGGCGTTGCGCCCCGTGTTGTCTTTTTCATTTATAATTTTTTCTTCGGGCTCCGTGAGAGTGTGCGGGCGATAGCGACGCAAGTTTGCGAGATAATGTTTGTAGTTCGAGAGCAGAGGATCGACGATGAGCCGGTCGGCGATTCCCTCATCGCACTTTAGCCAATGAAGTTCGAAGAAGAGCAATTGGTTTCTTATCTCCGTCGACCTTTGTTCGACGCGTTGCTCCAAGTCTCGATACGCAGGACTCGCGGTATCGGCGGCATAGAGGAGGCCGGCATAACTTCCAACGCGACCCAGGGCTTCATAGAGTGATTCCAGTTCTTGAAGCGCGTGGAGCACAACAGTGGCCGTAAGAGTCTCCGACTGTTCCATTGGAGTTCGGAACCGCTTTTCGAATGCTTCGGCGCGTGCGTAACATTCCGTGAGCGTGGCTTCGATGCGCGGATCGTTAGGTGCTGCAAAAAGATCGTTCAAATCCCATCTGATTCCTTCCGCGCTATTGGTAGCCATTGAATTCGCGTTCCTTTCTCGAATTACCGGCTCGATTTCTCGGCGTTGGACATGGATACGTGCTTCGATTCATGTACATTGAACCGCTCCAAGGCCTCGGACCAGCTCGGCGGGACGGCCGCTCCCTTGATCTTCCAGCGCGCGAACTCAGTGCCTGCCATGTAACGGCGCAAGGTTATCATAGCTTCGCGATGAGGTTGGTTGTGGATGAAGTCGGTCAACACGACTTCGTTTTCCCAGACCGATAGGGTCCAAAATCTCTTAGCCAAGACGTGGGCCAGTAACGAATAACCGACCGCTCCCCGTGCCGTTTTCAACTGGGTTTGGATGCGCCTCGTGAAGTAGAAAAACTGCGGCAATCCCCAAAAGCTTCTCAACGGCAGGTACGAAAGTATAGCGATGTATTCTTTTTCCGGCATCGGTTTTTGTAGTGATATCCAAGTGATTTCGGCCATCGGACGAGAGACCGGCTAGGTCTTCGGTTGAAGTCTAGTTGAATGAAAGATATAGCACAAAAAACCCCGGTCTTAAGAGAGGAGTACCATCGTGTCGGAAATCTCAGAGCTCAAAATCAAACTCGCCATGTCTTCGCGCATGCTTTTTAACTCAGGATTGGTCGATTACAGCGGGCATATCAGCGTGCGCGTCCCTGGCTCAGATCATCTGCTGATCCTGCCGCATCCCGTCAGCCGCGCGACGGTCGTGCCGGACGATATGGTGGTCACCGACTTCGAAGGCAAACCAATCGAAGGCAAGTACAAAGCGCCGTCTGAAGTCTATATGCATGCGCGGGCATATAAGGCGCGCAGTGACATTCAAAGCGTCGCGCATCTGCATAACCATATGGTCGCGACCCTGTCGATGGTCGATAAGCCGTTTTTCCCCGCATCTTCGAACCCGGGCGCTTTTTTTGGTCCCGGCGCGTTGCCCAAATATATGGATCCGGCCCTCATCCATACCAACGAACAGGGCGACGCGGTCGCTAGGGCTCTGGGCAAGGCGGATGCAGTGATGCTCCGAGGCCACGGTTCGATGGTCGTCGGTCAGGCAATCGAATGGGTATTTGCCGCCTGTGTCGATTTGGAAGAAGCTGCAGCACGATTCTACAAAGCATCCTTGTTAGGAGCGGTTCTGGTTTACAACGAGGATGAGACCCAGCGTGTGATGAAAGGTCGACGTAAGGACTCTGTCGTGCAAAAGATTTGGGATCATAACGTTGCCAAGACGAAACTGGCCGGATTAATGGCCGGAATCTAGCCCATCGCCATGGCGTCCGGGTAGATAGGTTCCGCGCGATCAGAGAATCCACGCGAATCAGGCCGCTACAAGCGTTATTCATTCGGTCCGGGTGAAGGTATATTCTTACACCGAGGCATTATTGCGCCTTACTTGTGACGGTTCCTGCGTTGCTCAAACCCACCGGTAGAGTATTTTTCCTTGCACGGTACTATCCGCTGTGGTATAGAATCCGATTCAAAGTAATGAGGAGACTGTTCACAAATGTACGACGATTTTCTAGCCCGTATCCTTGAACCCGACATTTTTCTGCCTTCACAGTTTTATGGTTCTGGAGGCTTATCGCGTAAACTGGAAGGCGAAAAGCGGCTCATGATCGCAGTTCTAAAGGACGCGGTCGAATGTCTCGAGAAATATCGGGATACCAGGAGCACTTCAGGGCGAGTTCATTATGAAAGCGCTATCGAATGGGTTACCGATGCCAGCACGGATTGGCTTTTTTCCTTTACCAATATTTGCGATTTTTTAGGATTCGATCCGAATTATCTGCGTGATGTGCTGCTTAAGCGGGAAAACAAATCTGCCAAGCCGGTGCATCCAAGAATGTTATCGCTCGCCGCCATGGGCGGGCAACCGTAGTCTACTTCTTTCTGTTTTTTAAGGTATTTAGCTCCTCCTGAATAAGCTGGCCACGCGGCGAATTCGCGCCGATGATCTTGATCGCGCGGTCAAAGTTGTTAATTGCCTTGTCGTCTTCGTCCTGCAATGCGAACGATCGACCGAGGTAGTAGTAACCGTCACCTGGCCGATCGAGTTTGCCGTATACCATACCAAGCCGATTTGGCGGCCTGTCCCACAGGGGCGCGAGATTTTGTGCGTTAAGATAGGCACCAGCCGCACTGCGCAAGTCACCCGATTTCTCCAGCATCTCACCGAGATATAAGTAGGTCAGCGGTTCGTTTGGTTCGAGCGCTAGAGCGCGGTCAAAGGCATTTCGAGCAGCCGTAAAATCACCGATTTCTGCGTACAGACGGCCTAGGTCTCGTTGCAGACCGGGATTTTCCGATTTCAGTTGTAGGGACTTCTCGTAATTCTTACGCGCTTGGGGCAACTGTCCCTGGAGTTGTTCGGTGTACCCCAACAGATAAAGCAGGTCAGGATCCTGCGGGTTTCGTTGAACTAACTTTTCGTACTCGGTGACTACCTGGTCGCGGGTGGGCCGATCCATTTTGATAATGATTTGTACTTTTTTCAAAGCGTCCGGGTCATCGGGCCGTATCTGTGTTACGCCCAGCGATTTTACGACGAGATCGGCATTGGCGACACGCTCCTGGGTAATAGGATGGCTCAAAATATACGCCGGCACATCAATCGGATTTAGCGCTCGCTCTTGATCCAAAGTTTTTAAAAAACTGATCGTGCCCTTCGGATCGTAGCCAGCCGCCGCCATGTATCGTGTCCCCAAGGTATCGGCTTCCATTTCGAGCTGGCGACTGAAGGCCAATTGGCGAGTCGCAGCCACGGCTTGCCCGACCATGCCTGCCGCTTGCACGCCGCTTCCGCTTTTCGCCAGCGCTACCATCGCCAGGAGGCTCAGAATTGAAATTGCGTCGGGCCCCGATGAGCGCGCCATATGATGGTTCTTGGCGTGGGTTATTTCATGCCCCAATACTCCGGCTAGTTCATCCGTGCTCTTCGCCCGTTCGATGAGTCCGGTGTACACATAGATCGATCCGCCGGGAACGGAAAATGCGTTGAGCTGGTCGTCTTCGATGACAAAGAATCGATAATCGAACGACAGCGGTCCGGTGGCGGCAAGGATGCGCCGGCCGATGCGATCGACGTAACGTTCGACTTCGGGATTATTGGGAAACTTGAAAATCTTTTTTGCTTCGCGACGGAATTCGCGGCTGATCTTGGTTTCTTCGTCCTCGCTAGGAGCGGAAACCGAGGGAATCATCGGCGCAAGCACGGAGTTGCAGCTACTGACCACTAGCGCAACTAAAACCACCGCCGCGCAGAATGCGTGCCATGGCCGGCGCCAGTCTTCGTGGCCGATCATCGATGGAGTATAGAAGCTAAGACCCCCCCATTCAACATCGACAGGGAGTTGACGACCCGCTCGCGAGTCCATATTCTCGGGCTCAATCTCAATTCTTAGGAGTGCCGACATGTCGATACGTTTTGAAGTTCCCCCGGAAAAACTGACGTGGCGCTGCGATCTGTCCTTCTTGCCGTTCACCTGCACGGCGGAAATGACGCCGCTGGAGGATTTCATCGGACAAGAGCGCGCAATTCGCGCCATCGAATTCGGTCTGGGCGTCAACAAACCGGGCTTCAATATTTTCGTTACCGGTCTGACCGGCACCGGCAAGACTAGCATCATTAAAGCGTTTCTCAAAAAGATCACCAGTCAAAAAATGACTCCCGCCGCGGATTCACCGACGCCGGAGGATTGGTGCTACGTCTACAATTTTATCGATGCCGATCGGCCCCAGGCTCTGAAGATCCGCCGGGGTTGGGGCAAAGCGCTCAAGGCCGACATGGAGCAACTCGTTCACAACCTGCAGCGCGAGGCCAAGAAGATGTTCGAAAGCGACGAGTATGCGCACCAACGCCAGGAAATGGTCGAACAGATTCAGAAAAAGCAACAAGGGATGATGGAAGCGTTGATCGAGGAAGCGAGCCGCGGCAGTTTCTCGTTGCGCATGACGCCGTCGGGCATCGTGCTACTGCCGACGAAGGACGGCAAGCCCATGCAGGAAGCGGAATATATGGCGCTGGTGCCTGCGGAAAAAAAACGTCTGGAGGAAAGCCGAGGCGAGATCGAGAAGAAGGTCGATGACACTTTGCGCGAAGGTAAAAAACTCGAACGAGAGATCGCTGAAAAATTGGAAGCAGCCGAAACCCAAGCGGCGGATTATCTCGTGCGGGCGCCACTTGCCGAGCTCAAAGAAAAATATCGCGACTATGCCAAAGTGGTCGCCTATCTCGATGGCGTGCGCGATCATATTCTCAAGAACCTGGGGCGTTTCAAAGGCGCTGACGGTGTTCCAGCGAACGCGATGATGGGAGCGATGCAGTTCGGTGAAGCGCCGGGCGATCCGTTCTTACCCTATCGAGTAAACGTGTTTGTCGACAACAGCGACACCCAAGGCCCGCCGATCATCGTCGAGACCAACCCGACGTGGCGGCTACATAACCGACTTTACGATGATCAAGGCGGGCTCGATCAGTCGAGCCAATGGCGGTTATCTTGTCCTCTACGACCGCGACGTGCTCTCCAATGCCGGCGTCTGGGAGGCGCTCCAGCGGGTGATAAAAAATCGCGAGCTGAGGATCGAGGAGCCGGGGGCATTTTTCGGTTTTGTTCCGCCTCAAGGTCTTCGCCCCGAGCCGATACCGACGGATACCAAAGTCATCATGATCGGCGATCCATCCTTATATCGAACGTTGGCGTCGGCGGATCCGGATTTTCGTGAAACCTTCAAAGTGAAAGCGGATTTCAATTTTGAAATCGACCGAACCCAGGAGAACATTACGGCGTTTGCCTGCTTCATCGCCGATTATTGCAATCGCGACGGTTTGCGCCACTTCGATAGCGAAGCCGTCGCGAGGATAATCGAGCAGGGCGCCCGCCAAGTTGAGGACCAAAACAAGCTGTCGACTCGCTTCAGCGATACGGTCGATCTCCTGATCGAATCGAATTATTGGGCGGAGAAAGATAAAGCGGAACTGGTTTCCGGCAAGCATGTCGAGCGCGCGATCGCAGAAAAAATCTTTCGCCTCAATCTGATCGAAGAACGTTTACAGGACTTGATCGCCGAGGGAACTCTCCTGGTCGACGTCGACGGCGCAGCCGTCGGGCAAGTGAACGGTCTGGCAGTTTACCAAATGGGCGATTTCAGCTTTGGTAAGCCGTCATCTAAACTCAGCGGCAAGAGTCATGATAAAGGCGTGTTGATACTCGGCGGCTACTTAGGCGGCAAATACGCGCAGCAAACCCCGCTTTCTTTGTCGAGCACGGTTTGTTTTGAGCAATCGTACGACGGCGTCGACGGCGATAGCGCGTCCTCCACCGAACTTTACGCGATCTTGTCCAGTCTTGCGGAAATTCCGATCAAACAAGGCATCGCCGTGACCGGCTCAGTCAACCAAAACGGCGAGGTTCAGGCGATCGGCGGCGTCAATCAAAAGATCGAAGGTCATTACGATGTCTGCCGGCTTAAAGGATTGACTGGCCACCAAGGCGTCATGATCCCGCGCGCCAATATGCGTCATCTGATGCTCAGGTCAGACGTCGTCGATGCCGTGAAGGCGGGCAAGTTTCATATCTACGCCGTCGGCACGATCGACGACGGCATTGAGGTATTGACGGGTGTAGCGGCAGGCGAGCGCGGCAGCGCGGGTAAATATCCCGACGGCTCGGTGAACGATCGGGTGCAGAAAAAGCTACGGCAATTCACCGAGCAGCAAAAAAATCTGGCTGCTTCGGGTAACCAGAAATCGGCCGACACAGAGACGGATTGATTGCTAACCTAGCCTTCGCGCGCATTGGTGGCCTCAGGCCGAATGCCGAGAGGAAGTGACAGCAACAGTGTTTTGCCCTTGCGCAAGATCGTGAGGTGTACCACTCTACCCGCCTCTAGACCTCCGATCATGCGTGCGACGTCGCGCGGGCTATCGACTTGAGACTCGTTGACGGCAAGAATCACGTCCTGCTTTTGGATTCCGCCGCGCGCTGCAGGTTGCCCGGGAAGGACTGAGCTGACGACGACGCCTTTCACGGGATGGATACCGAGCATCTTCGCCTGCTCCAGCGAAACGTCGGACATTTGCACGCCCAACCAACCCCAGGCAAATTTCTCGCCGTTGGCCAGCCGCGGCAGAACTCGCTTGATGACGTTGATCGGCGTCGCGAAACCCATATTACCTCGCTCCGAAGCCATCGTGATCATGCCGATCACATTGCCTTTGCTGTTGAGCAGCGGGCCGCCGCTTCCGCCGGGATAGGCGCCGGCGTCGGTCTGAATAAATTCGTAACTCGCCGAGTCGGGATAACTCCGCCCGGACCGGCTGACAATGCCCAAATTCATCGAACTTTCGCGACCGAAGGGATAACCGAATACCATGGCCAGGTCGCCCACGCGAATCGCATCGGAATCGCCGAACGCTAAGGTCGGCAACTCTCGATCGGTCGTGATTTTAAGAATGGCCACGTCGATCTGAGGTTCGGCGGCGACGATCTGCGCCGGTAGGCGCTGTGAATCCGCCAAGCGGATTTCAATATCTTTGGCTTTATCGATCACGTGCTGCGCGGTCAAGATGTAGCCATGAGAGTCGATGATAAAGCCGGAGCCTCGGCTGCCGAGAGGTTGCGCCGGTTTTGCTTTTGTATCTTGCGTGGTCACGCGGATCTGCACTATGGCCGGCCGAGCGTGATCGGCGAGCTCAACAAAGGCTCGGTTTAGCCGATCGAGCTCGGAATCGGCGCTCGGTTGGGCGTCACGCCACGTAAAGGAAGAGTTTACGCTGGGTCGGTCCTCGGCCATCGACAGTGCCGGCCACAGCGCCAAAAACATTATCAGGAACAAGGTTGAGAATTTCACGGTGTACCTCCGGGGACGCTAAGGGCTTTTCTTTATCAAAAATTTCTTCAAGAACAAGTGGCGCTATCTTCCCGATTGTACTTCGGGCAGTGGGATGTATTATCTTTGTCGGCATGGCTGGCTTGGAGCGAAAGGTCGTCATGATTACAGGTGGAAGCGGGGGCTTGGGCGCCGAGCTGGCGCGGGCTTTCGCCGCGCAGGGGTGCCGCGTCGCCATTACCGCTCGCAATCAAGCGAAACTCAATGCGATCGCAGAAAAGATTGCCTTAAACGGGGGTCAAGCGCTCGCATTGCCGTGCGACGTGACGCAGCGAGCAAACGTGAAAAGTCTTGATGCGGAAATTCGAAGCGCCTGGGGCGAGGTTCAAATCCTCGTCAACAATGCCGGCATTGCACGCGCTGTAAACTTTTCGGACATGCCGGACGATCTGTGGGATAAGACGTTGGAGACCAATCTAACCGGCGCTTATAATTGTTGCAAAGTTTTTTTACCGGCAATGATCAAAACATGGATTACTCGGGCTCACGCGCTCCCTGGCGTTGGAAACGGCGCGGCTGGGCGTTACGGTGAACGCGATTTGTCCAGGCTACGTCGACGACGAGCGAACCCATGAAAACGCAAAAATCATGGCTGAAAAAACCGGTAAGAGCGTCGGCGAGATTTTAGCACTATTCGCCGCCAGCGCGCCGCAAAATCGGTTGATCGCTCCCGCTGAAGTCGCATCGCTGGCCATGCTCATCGTTTCGGAAAAACTCGGCGCGATGACCGGACAAGCGATCAACGTCGACGGCGGCGCGGTGATGGTTTAGTATGGCGAATTCGAAAGCCGAGAATCAAAACTCCATACTGCCGTTTTTCGAAACAGATAGTTCAGCATTGCGCGAACGTGTGCGGCTCTGGGTCGAGCAGGAAATCGCGTCACGCGACCGAGTAGACGGCGATTTGGAGCAACGCGCTATTGCGCGGGTGCGCCGGCTCGGCGCCGGCGGATTCCTCAAGTATGCCGTACCCGAAGAGTTTGGCGGGATGCGAAACACGGTGCAAGCGCGCGATCTGTGCCTTGTGCGTGAGGAGCTGGCGCGCGGCGACGCGTTAACGGACACGATGTTCGCAATGCAAGCTTTGGGCAGCTATCCGATCACACTGGCCGGCAACGGAGCACAAAGGGATCGTTTTTTGCCGCCGACCGCACGTGGCGAATGTATTGCAGCGTTCGCGATAACGGAACCCGTGGCGGGCTCGGACGTCGCTTCGTTGCAAACGCGCGCCGTGCGCCGCGGCAATGAATTCTGCTTAACCGGCACGAAGAGCTTTATATCTAATGCAGGCGTGGCCGATTGCTACGTCGTTTTCGCGTCCACTGAACCCGAAAAGAAAAGCAAAGGCATCAGCGCTTTCCTGATCGAGGCCAAGACACCAGGACTCGTGGTGAAAGAAAAGACCGAGCTGTTGTCGCCGCATCCGATCGGCGTGATCGAATTTGCAGACTGCGTCGTGGGTGAAGATGCGCTGCTCGGTAGAGAGGGCAAAGGACTGCAAATCGCCTTTGCAACTCTTGATCTCCTAAGGTGCAGCGTCGGCGCCGCCGCGGTAGGCTTGGCGCAGAGAGCTTTAGACGAAGCGGTTCAATACAGCGAAACCCGCCGGCAGTTCGGCCGGCCGATCGCTGAGTTCCAGGGTATCGAATTCAAGCTCGCGGAAATGGCGACGGAGCTCGAAGCCTCGCGTTTGCTCGTCTACCAAGCCGCCTGGGCGCACGATTGCGCGGGCGATGATAGCGCTGCAGATCCACGGCGGCAAGGGCTTGATCGCAGGCAGCATTATGGAAAGGCTATACCGCGACGTGCGCGCATTGCGGATCTATGAAGGCACTTCGGAGATCCAGAAGCTTATCATTGCGCGCAGCCTGCTAAAGAAATCTTGAGGATCGAGGATAGAAGATCGAGGATCGTGTTTTCCATCGTCTATTCTCGATCCTCTATCTTCGGGTGGCTCGGGAGGATAAATGGATTTTGCATTGTCGGAAGAGCTCATCGCGGTGCGCGATCTGGCGAGCGAGTTTGCCGAAAAAGAGATCGCACCAAGCGCGGCCAAGGATGATAAGGAAAAGAATTTTCGTCCTGATCTGGTGAAAAAGATGGGCGAGTTGGGTTTCTATGGCACCATGATTCCGGAATCTTACGGCGGCAACGGTCTCGGCTTTCTCGCCATGGTGCTGGTCACCGAAGAGATTGCGCGCGTCCACAGCGCGATGCGTGTCGCCATCAACATGCAAATCGGTCCGGCGCTCACGCTGCTCCAATTTGGCACGGAGGAACAGAAGAAAAAATTTATTCCGGGCCTAGTGTCGGGCGAGACCATCGGCTGCTTCGCAATTACCGAACCCGACGCCGGATCGGATGTCGCTGCCCTCCGCACGACCGCAACACAGGACGGAGAAAACTATCTGCTTAACGGCAGCAAACTCTGGATTTCCAACGGGCCGGTAACGACCGGCGGGTTAGTTTATGCCTACACCGATAAGTCGCAAAAACATCACGGTATGTCGGCTTTTTATGCTGATTGGAATCAATCGGGACTATCCCGCAGGACTCTGGAAACCATGGAGCTGATTTTCGACAACTTTCCGATTCCCGTGGCAAATCGGCTGGGCAACGAGGGTGACGGTTTCAAGATTTGCATGTGGCAGCTCAACCAAACTCGGCTCAATTGCGCCGCGGGCGCATTGGGAGTTGCGCGCGCGGCCAAGGAAGCGGCGGTGAGTTATTGTAATCAGCGGGTTCAATTCGGCCAGAAGATCGGCGAGTTTCAGATGAATCAGGATTTGATCGCGCAGATGGTCGCGCATGAAGATGCGGCGCGCCTGCTCGTCTATCGCGCGGCGTGGCTCGCCGATCAGAAGCAACCCAACAATCTAGAAACGTCCATCGGCAAATACAGCGCCGCGGAGGCCGCCAACTTCGCCGCCGACGCGGCGATGAAAATCCTCGGCGCCTACGGTTATTCGACTGAGTTTCCCGTCGAGCGTTATTACCGCGACGCCAAGTCCTACCAGATCGTTGAAGGCTCCTCGAACGTGCAGAAGATGATCATCGCTCAGGATGCGCTGGGGTATAGGAAGGCGAATCGCTAGTTCATCTGGTTTACAAAGCTGAGCAAATGAAGAGTTGCGGTTTTCCGGCGACAGGATCTTGTTCGACTCGGACTCGGATGCCGTACACCTCATCGATGGTTTTCTCGGTCAGCACTTCGCTTGGCGATCCGTCACGGTAGATTTTTCCTTCGCGCAACATCACCAGACGGGGAAAGAACAGCGCCGCGAGGTTGAGATCATGCAGCGCGGCAACGATGGTCATGCCGCGCTCGCGGTTGAGTCGGCACAGAAGCTCGAAGACTTGGACCTGATGCTTGAGATCGAGAAACGCCGAGGGTTCGTCAAGCAGCAGGATTTCTGGTTCCTGCGCCAAGGCGCGCGCGATTATCACCCGTTGTTTTTCGCCGCCGCTCAACTCGTGGAGATAACGATTGGCGAAGGACAGGCAATCGGTCAGTTCCATGGTCGCCCGGGCGACCTCAAGATCTTTTTTTCCTTCGAGAGCGAATGGGCTGTGATAACTGGCTCTTCCCATTAAGACGACTTCGGCGACCGTGTAAGGAAAATTCATGCTGCTTTCTTGCGCTACGACAGCAAAAAGTTTGCTCAAGTCACGCCGGCTATAGGCTTCGATGTCTCTGTCGTTTAGTCTGACCTCGCCTTGCCCGTTCAAAACCGCCGACAAAATCTTGAGCAAAGTCGTTTTCCCCGAGCCGTTGGGACCGAGGATGCCGATCATTTCACCCTGTTCGACAGAGAGTGAAACATCGTGAAGCACCTCTCGATCTTTGTAAGCGAACGACAGGTTGCGGGTCTCGATCGCCGGATTCATAAAGCGAGTGATTTTCTGCCTTCGCGGTAAAGCAGGAAGAGAAAAAAAGGCCCGCCAAAAAACGCGGTGATGATTCCCACCGGCAGTTCGGCTGGGGCGAGCGCGATACGGGCAAGGGTGTCGGCCCAGCACAAGAAAATCCCGCCGGCGAGAAAAGATGCGGGCAGCAGGAGCCGGTGATCGCTGCCGACGATCAGGCGCATGACATGCGGGATCATCAGACCTACAAAGCCGATCATGCCGCTCACCGAAACCATGGCGCCGATCATCAACGAAGATGCAATGAAAATCTGGCGCTGCAGCGCACCGGTCTCGACGCCTAGCTGCAGGGCTGCTTCCTCGCCGAGGGTGATCAGATTCAACGAAAGGCCCTTCGCCCACAGCCAGAGAAAACCAAAGATGATGTAGGCCCAAATGAAAGCGACGGTGAGATAAGCGCGGGTCGATAGACTGCCCATGAGCCAGAAGAGCAACCCTTGTGCCTGATAGAAGTCAATGATCGAGTTGAGAAACATAATCACGGCGGCAATGAAGGAATTAAAAATCACGCCGGAAAGCAGCAAGTGATAGGGATGCAGCCGGCCGTGGAACAGAGAGAACCGATAGACCAGCATCATGCTGCACAGCGCGCCGAGAAACGCCGCCAACGGGACCCAGGAAATTTCACCGAGCAGCCCGCCGGCGATGGGCAGAAGCCAGTTGGGGAAAAGGATCAGTCCCAAAATTCCACCCAAGGAAGCGCCGCCCGATACACCAAGCATCTGCGGACATGCTAGTGGATTGCCGAGCAAAGCCTGCAGCACTACGCCGCAGGCTGCCATGCCGCCGCCGATAGCGACGCCGAGGAGCACGCGCGGTAGACGCGCGCGAAAAAGTATTTCCGAGTCCGGGTTCGCAAAAGACAAATCATGTAAAGCTCGCGAGAGGTCGAGGCGTACCGGTCCTAGCAGAGTGCAGGCGACAATCGAGAGCGCCAACAGCGCCAGCAGCACACTGTTGACCAGAATCATTTTCCTACGGTCAAGGACCTTCACAACCACTTCCTTTACCCACTCCGCGTTTGGCTTCCGCGAAGCACTCCGGGTGAACGAGTCGCGCAATTTCTTCGAGACCTTCGCCGATGCGAGGTCCGGGTCGGAGAATCTTGTCCGACTGATAAGCGTAAACTCGGTGTTCCCTCACGGCGGGAATGGACTTGAGATCGCTCCAATGTTCGGCGGATTCACCGCGCTCCGATCCCATGCCGGCCTCGATGATCACTTGCGGCGCTTTGGCCACGACGTACTCATCGGGTAGATTGAGCCACGGCTGATCGGCGTTGCCGGCGATGTTTTCGCCGCCGGCTAAAGTAATCAGCTCGTTGATAAAATTTTTTCCGCCGACTACGACCAGAGGCCGTAGCCCTACGGCCAATAAAGTAGCGCGCCGCGGCGCCGACGCGACGCGTTTTTTTGTTTGGTTGAATTGGAGGGTGATTTTGTCGACGAGCTTTTCGCCCGCTTCAGGGCTTCCTAACAAGCGCGCGATGCTTTTAATGGAGGTCAAAATGTCGTTCACGCTGGCCAATGAAATCAGAGTCACTTTGAGACCCAAGCGTTCCATCTCTCGCGCCTTTGCCGGGTCGGTGGCGCTACTGACGCCGATCACAAAGTCCGGCCGCTTGGCGGCGATCGCTTCGAGACTGGGATTCATAAAGCCGCCGATCTTGGGCAGTTTCCGGGCTTCGGCAGGATAATCGCAGTAGGTCGTCACGCCGACCACACGATTGCCGAAGCCCAACGCAAATAAGGTCTCGGTCACACTGGGCGCGAGGGAAACAATTCTCTGCGAGCGTGGCTCGGATGCGGCTTGCGCGAGAAGATCGAAATTGCACAAGACGAATAAGCTTGCGATAAGTAAATAGACGGCAATTATCCGTTGCCAATATTTCATTTCGCGCCCAAAGCCAAGAAAACGAATACCGAGGTCTCGCTCAATTCTCCAACGGCGCCGAAAGTGTCGCCGGTCACACCACCCAAGCGGCGGTGAAAATAATTCTTGCTCGCCAAGCTGAAGACGGCGACCCAAGCCATCATGGCAATGCCGGTACCGCGCAAAACTGCTGCAACCAAGAGCAGTGTGACGAACGTAGCTAAGAAAACGTGCTTCGTCGACAAATGGTCTATTAAAGTCGAACCCAGTCCGGCCTTTGCCGCTTTGGAACGGTAGCCGAGCAGCACCATCGCCCAACGGCTGAGAACCGGCGCAGCGAGCAACGCGCGCCAGCGCTCGCTGTCCATGCTCTCGATGGCGTGGATTTTGAACGACAACAGCAAAACAATGGCGATCAGACCAAATGCTCCGGTGTGGCTGTCGTCCATGATTCGGAGCATACGTTCACGGTCGCCGCCGGCGCCTAGGCCATCGAAAGTATCGCCTAGGCCGTCCAAGTGCAGGCCGCGTGTCAACAAGGCCAGTAGGGTCACGAGCGCCACACTCGAGAGCGCCGGGCTGGCAAACGACGTCAACGGGACATTTATCAACACTAGGATCAGGCCCAGCAAGAAGCCGATCACAGGAAAGAAAATCGTAGCTCGTCCTAATTCATCCGCTGAACGCTCCGCGCGCCCAGGCCATGGAATAATGGTCAAGAACTGCAGCGCGGCGAAAAAAGAGCTCACGAAATCTTTTCTTTCACGCCGGCCGATTTAAAGGTTGCCATCTCACCGATGATTTTTACCGATGCTTCGATCATGCCCATGAGCAGACAAGCGCCAGTTCCCTCGCCGAGACGCAACTGCAGATCGAGGACAGGCGCGAGCTTAAGCAGGTCGAGCATCAACCGATGACCGCTTTCTGCGGAAAGGTGCGAGGCAAAGAGAATATCTCGGACGAGCGGATTAAATCTTTGCGCGAGCAGCGCCGCAGCGCCGGATATGAAGCCATCGAGCACCATTGGGATGCGGAATGCTGCCGCGCCTAAAATAACTCCCGTTATGGCGCCGATCTCCAAGCCGCCAACCTTGGCGAGAACGTCGATGGGATCATTGGCATCGGGTTGATTTACATCGAGACCCTTTTGGATCGCCGCGATTTTTATTTTTAGAGTCGCATCGTCGATGCCCGTGCCTCGGCCGGCCGCGTCGGTGGGCGCGGCGCCAGTCAGAGCGCAGAGAACGGCTGCGGCGCTGCTGGTGTTGCCTATGCCCATGTCGCCGGCGCCGAGCAGAAAAGGATTCTTCGCAGCCGCTTCTTTAACAAGCTCAACGCCCAGCTCCACAGAGCGTATCGCCTCATCGCGTGTCATCGCTGGTCCGCGCGCGAAGTTCGCCGTGCCGCGGCGCACCTTGCAGTTACGCAAGCCGCGCGGCTCGGCGAATTCATGATCGACGCCGACATCGACAACCTCGGTGTCGACGCCGTGATGACGCGCCAAAACGGTAATCGCCGCGCCGCCGTGTCTTTAGGGTAGGCGCTCACGCCTTCCTCTGTGATGCCGTGGTCCGCGGCGAAAACGAAGAGCAGCTTTCGCCCGAGCCGTGGCGGAACTTTTCCCTGAATGACGGCGATGCGCCGCGCCAGCTCTTCCAACTTTCCCAGGCTTCCCTGCGGCTTGGTTAGGGAATCAAGTCGCTCCTGCGCGGCGCTTTCGACAGAACGATCCAGCGGCCGAATTTGTTTTAACGTCTCGTCTAGAGACATGCCTTTCCCTTCTTTACGATCATTGGCATGCCGGCCACCAAGAGGACGATTTCGTTGGCTGCCGCGGCAATCCGCTGATTGGCCCAGCCCGCGAGGTCACGAAATTGACGGCCCAGCGGATTGTCCGGCACGATTCCCCAACCGACTTCGTTGGTGACAAGAACGATATGAAAATCAAGCCGCGGCAGCATCTTCAGCAATTCTTCGATTTTTTCCTCCGCATATTTTGTATCGCGCCGGAGCAGAAGATTGCTCAGCCAAAGGGTTAAACAATCCACCAGCGCGCAGTCCGTCCGACCGCGCTGCGCCAGCAGCGCCCCGGACAATTCCACAGCTTCCTCAATGGTAGTCCACTCGTCGCCGCGCCGCCTTTTATGTTCGGCTATACGTTGTGCCATTTCTTCGTCTTTGGCTTCGGCCGTGGCGACATAGAGTCGCCGGCGGCCGAGTGCCGCGGCGCGTTGCTCGGCATACTTGCTTTTTCCCGAACGCGCGCCGCCGGTAACTAAAATGATTTGCTTGGCCATGCCACTATCCGATCAATGACGTCCATTCGGTAAGCGCCGCCAGGAGCCGTTGGTTGTCTTTTCGCCGTTTGATCGCGATGCGAAAATAGTTGACTCCGAGGCCAAAGGTATCACAGGCGCGGATGAGTATACTTCTCTGCAGGAGAAACGAACGAAGCTGAAGGGCGTCGCCGTGGCTGCGCTCGATCTTGACGAGCAAAAAGTTGGTTCTCGATGCCAGGGGATGCAATCCCTCGAGCGCCGTAAGACGCTCCAATAAAAACTTTCTTTCCCGTTCCAACCAACGCTCGGTCTTTGTCACGAACCTCGAGTCCTTAAGGCACGCCAGCGCCACATTCAAAGCCGGGCCATTGATGGACCAGGGTTCCTGATAAGTCTCGAGGTCGACGACTCTGCCGGCGTCGCCGAGCAAATAGCCGAGCCGAAGTCCCGGCAGGGCATAGTACTTTGTAAGCGATCGCAAAATTATTAGAGAGGAATTATGCCGCACCAGCGCTTTGATCGATTCCGCCTCGGCGAAGTCGATAAAAGCTTCATCGACGACGACCATAGTTTTTCTTGTCAAAGCGATGTGCGCGACCTTTTCAATTTCGGCTTTTGGAATCATCTGTCCCGTGACACTGTTGGGCGTGGCGAGAAAGGCGATGTCGCAATCTTTATCCCAAACCGCGAGTAACCGCTCCGTTGAGAATTGAAAACCATCATTGGTGGAAAGATCGAACGAAGCGACCTTGGTGCCGATGAGCGTCAGAGCATTGGCATATTCGGAAAATGCCGGAGCGACGACCAACGCTTTGCGCGGCCGCAGTGCAGCGGACAATAAATAGATGAGTTGGGTCGAACCGTTGCCGAGCAGCACTTCCGCCGAGCTCATCCCATGGTGGTCCGCCAAAGCTGCCTTGAGTTGTTCACCATAGGGGTCGGGATAGTGTGAGATTTCGCCATAGCTTTTCACAAAAGCTCTACGCGCTGAAGGTGGCGGTCCCAACGGATTGATGCTGGCGCTGAAATCGAGAAGCTCCCTAGCTTTGATACCGGCGCTGCGCGCCCACCGCTCAACATCACCGCCGTGAGTTCTGTCGAGGCGCGGTGCTAGCCGCGCGCTATCGCCAGCAGGACGAAAGTCGCGAGCGAGAGCGTTGCCGTGACTAGACATAAGATCCGTCCCTCCTTTAGCATTTCGATTTTGACCGGTGTCGAGTCGTCGCCCAGGTAAGGCTTATGGACTCCTTTGCCGAAATAAATGCTCGGGCCGCCGAGACGAATGCCGAACGCGCCCGCCAGTGCCGCCTCGGGATAGCCCGCATTGGGGCTCAGGTGATTGGCGTGGTCGCGCCATGCGACGCGCAAAGCGCGCGCTGGATTCAGACGCAGCGCCAGCGTGGCGATGACGATGAACAGAGCGGTGAGTCGCGCCGGGATAAAATTCATCGCGTCGTCCAGGCGCGCGGCGAACTTACCAAAATAAAAATACTCTTCGGTTCGGTATCCGATCATTGAGTCCAGTGTACTGACCGCTTTATAGGCCATCGCCAACGGGACACCGCCGGGGAGGAGGTAGAAGAGCGGCGCCACGATGCCGTCGCAAGTGCTTTCCGACAAAGATTCGAGGCTGGCGCGCAGGACTTTGTCTTGATTCAAATGAGCTGTGTCACGCCCAACGATGTGCGAGAGTTTTTCGCGGGCAGCATTGAGATCGCCGCCTTGCAGCGGGGCCTCGATCAGTCTTGGCGATGAATGAAAGCCATCGAGGCAACAAGATAATCAGAGCAATGAGCGCCCATGCCGCGGCGGCCGATAGAGCGATTAACGACAGTGATAGCGCCATGCCGGCGAGAAAGGCGCAGCGCGCACGGCCGCTGCGCAGCCACGACTCGCCATAGTAAATAAATTTACCCATGAAGACGACCGGGTGTGGCAACCAGTGTGGATCGCCGACGGCTAGATCCAAAAGAAACGCGCTGATCAGGAGCGCGGCCGATGAATCCGAAAAAACTTGTGAATCCATAAAGACAAATTCTACGGATGAAAGGTTGCTGCTATTCCTTTTTTAACAGCGATATACGCCGCCCGGGCGATCAATTCGCCAAGCTCAGTATGCTTGCCGCAGTAGCGCTCGCGTTCGGCGCCGAGAGAAACCACGGCAATGCAATCGGTGCCCGTACCAGTGGCGGCGAGATCGGACAGCGAACTCCAGGTGCCCGCCTCATAGAGCGCGCGCACGCGGCCTTCGGTGGCGATCTGAATCGCTTCCACCAAGGCTTCGTCGCTGATGCCCGGTTGAACCACGATTATCATATTGATGGTGTGGAGCGGCGATGGCGCTGTTTGTTCGATGGCCACCGATGCGGGATCGCCGACCGAAAGCGCATTGCTGCAGCCGACAGTCGCAAAGCAGGTGACACCGTTGCCGCCGGCGGATAAAGAAACTTCGACAAGCTTTTTCATCTCTACAGCACTCGCTAGTGCGACGATGGTGCCTTGGAGCCCCAGTCGTGAAGCCGATTCTTCCAGCCATCGCTCCGGTTCGGCGCAGAACCATCGATCGTCGCCGCTGACATGGTGATTGATGATGTGATCGGCGTGACAAAAGCCGCCGTTGAGAACAGCCCAGCTTAAGACGCGAGCCGGCGCGGGGAAACTCACGATCAAGGCATCCTGCTCGTATCGGACAATAAAAGGTCGATTCATGGTCGATACTTCCGCAGTGACGTTATGACTCGACGTCTCGACATGCGGTAACGAAACTTTCAGCAAACTCCGGATTGGAGCCGAAATGCAAGTGCACGTAACCGGCCACATAATTCCGGTAACGAAAGCCTGCGCACGGCGTTGTCCCATGCGTTCCTTTAACAAGATAAGCCGTATCGAGCTCCCGTGAGCCTTTGGAACCGTAGATCTCGGAATGGTGAAATTCGTGGCCGCGGATTTTTTTGCCCGGAGCGGCAAAGGTTTTCTTTCTGGTCAGGACTTCGCAATAGCCGAGCGCTCTTAAGCGCGGCAGCATACGGGTCTTGAACGGATAGGCGCCGACCATCGGATATTGCCGCGCTGCACAGTCGGTCAACGTCGCCGCAAGATACATGAGACCGCCGCACTCGGCGTAAACCGGACCGCCGGCTTCAATGAAATCCCGGATCGCCACTCGCAACGGGCGATTGCGCGCGAGTTCCCGTGCATAAAGCTCCGGATAGCCGCCGCCGAGGTAGATACCTTTCACTCCGGCAGGAAGGCGGCGATCGCGGATCGGACTGAAGTTTTTGATCTGCGCTCCGGCGTTGCGCAATAGCTCCAGGTTATCCGGATAATAAAAACAAAAGGCTTGATCGCTCGCGACGGCAATCGGCACTTTGTCAGTCGGCGCTTTTGTCCGCGGGGATGCAACCGGCGCGGCCATCTTGCTTCGCGCGCGCGCCAGCAAACGGTCCAAGTCGACATGCTCTGCGATCAGCCGGCCAAGCCGGTTGATAAATCGATGGGTAAGAAAGCGTTCCTGGGCGACGGTCAAACCGAGGTGGCGCTCCGGAATCTTCACGCGATCGTCGATCGGGATTGCGCCGAAACACGTGAGTCCCGGCAGTGATCGGAGAGCCTCTCTGAGATATTGGGAATGACCGGTTCCTGCGACGCGGTTGAAGATGCCGCCGATCAGACGGACGCTCGGATCGAAGCGGCGATAACCGAGAATCATGGCGGCGGCGCTGCGCGCCATCGCCGCGGCGTCGACGACCAGAATAACCGGCAGCCGCAGCTGTTTCGCCATTTGCGCCGTGCTGCCTTCTTCTGTGCCGCCGCTCCGGCCGTCGTAAAGCCCCATCATGCCCTCGACGATGGTGACGTCTTTGTTCTGCGCGTGGTTCTGGAACGAGCGACGATTGTAATCTTCCGACAGCATCCAACCGTCAAGATTGTATGACGGCACCCGGCAAATTTTTGCGTGCAAGCCGGGATCGATAAAATCGGGGCCGATCTTGAACGGCTGAACTTTCAAGCCGCGTTGCCGCAGCGCCGCCATGATGCCGAGGCTGACGGTGGTCTTGCCGACACCGCTGTGAGTGCCGGCGATGACGAATGCAGAAATAGCTCGCATGTCGTCAGCCTTTGCAATTCTCCGATGCGCGGCGGCAAGGACCGGCGATCCAGCTCCTGAGCAGATTCATATTCAGCGAATTCCTGAGATGGCACGCCAGGCGATCCATGCGCGCATTGCGTTCGGCGTTGGCATTCACGTACGAGGCCGCGGGCGCGAGATCGACGGCGGCGCGCGCGGCTTGGATGAACCCATGACGAAAATCGTCCTTGTCGAAGAAGCCGTGAACGTAGGTGCCGATGACGCGGCCTGATTTGCTGACGGCGCCGTCGGGAACAAGTTCGGCCGCACCCTGGCGCTCGATATCGGTTAGAGGAAACGCTCCGGTTTCGTAGAGCGTTTCACCGACGTGGATCTCATAGCCTTCGAATGGAACTTGCGGAGATAAACCGGCGCGAAAAAAATTGTAGCGCAAGGAGCCGCGAACGCGGCGCACGGTTTTCTCTTTGCGCAATACGGTTCGTACGGGCAGAAGACCGAGGCCATTTTCACTGACGGGCACTCCATCATTCTCAATCCCGTGCGGATCTCGGATGGCGATCCCGAGCATCTGAAAGCCGCCACAGATGCCGATGATCAGGATGCCGGTTGCACTTAGGCGGCAAAGCTCGCGGGCAAAGCCGCGCTGCTCGAGCCAGCGGAGATCGCCGAGCGTCTGCTTGGTGCCGGGCAATATCAGCACGTCGGCCATA
>VBKX01000531.1:4316-5931 GCA_005879435.1 Deltaproteobacteria bacterium | reverse complement strand
GATGGCGACGATGCGGTAGCGAAGTGGCAGGCCGAGCCGCACCACTGCGGCGGCACCCAAGAAAATCTAAACGGCGGGATTATCGCGTCGTTGATAGATTGCCACAGTCTCAATTTAGCGATTGCCCAGGCGTATCGCGCGGAGCAGCGCCCCATCGACAGCCCGCCGCGCATCGGCTACGTGACCGCGAACTTGAATGTGTCATATATCAAACCGACGCCGCTTCATGAAACGATCGAGCTCCGCGCGCGCATTACTAAGTTGGAAAGACGGAAAGCTTGGGTCACTTGTACGTTGAGCGCCGGCGGTGAATTGCGGGCAACAGGAGAAGTGCTCGGCGTGCGGGTGGAGTGGAAATAAAGATCAGGAGCCGGTTCCACAGGTTCCAATCGTTCAAAAAGTTCCAAACGTTTTCGGAAGTTTAAAACGCGTGGAACCTCTGAAACGACTGGAACAATTGAAACGAACTAAATCATGGAATTTACCACCCTCGTAGAAACCGGATTAAAAGTCAGCGATGCGATTGGGATGGTCAAGCAAGCGCTCGATCTCGGCGTTAACTTTCTCGACACGGCACAAAACTACGGGACCGAGGCGATCGTGGGCAAGGCGATTGCGGGATTACCCAGAGAACAGGTGGTGATTTCGACGAAGAAAACTTTGCCGCCCGTCGATCACGCAAATCCGGAACTTGAAGTTATCAAGGGTCTGGAACAGAGCCTCAAGCTGCTCGATACCGACTACATCGACGTCTATCATCTACACGGAGTGGAACCCAAAGATTACGAGTTTGCCAAGAACCGCTTGATGCCGGCGATGCGCCGTCTGAAGGAGCAAAAAAAAATCCGTTTTATCGGCGTAACCGAAGGCTTTGTGACGGACGCATCCCATGGGATGCTCCAAGAAAGCTTGAAAGAGAATCTTTGGGACGTCGTCATGGTCGGCTTCAATCTGCTGAATCCTTCGGCGCGTAAGACGGTTTGGCCTCTGACTCAAAAACAAGGCGTCGGCGTGCTCGATATGTTCGCCGTGCGGCGAGCGTTGAGCCGGCCGGAGCGATTGAAGGAGATATGTTCGGAACTCCTTCAAAAGGGAGCAATCGCGGAAAATTTATTGAACGGGAACGAGCCGATGGAGTTTTTGCTGCGAGATTCGGACGCGACGTCGCTGCCGGAAGCGGCCTATCGCTTTTGTCGGCATGAACGAGGCGTCGACGTCGTGCTTACCGGCACCGGCAATCCGACGCACTTAAAAGAAAATGTCAGCGCGATTTTAAAACCGCCGCTGCCGAAAGCCACCCTCGACAAGCTCGAAAAACTATTCGGCGGCTTGGATTATTTGACGGGGAATTAGGTGTTAGCTGAATCAGATTCATCTGCGTATTAGTCAAGGATTGAAGATAGAGGATAGAAGATGGCGATCGATCCTCCATCCTCCATTCTCGATCGTCAGCCCCGACAAAACTACGCGCTTTGGAACAGTTTCGAGTATTGTTCCCACGAAGCGGGCGCAACGCGGGCGGTTTGGAGATTTTCGTCAACGTGAGCGACTTGCTTCATGCCCACCAGAGCGGTGGTCACACCGGGTGTCGAGCGCACGAACTGAAGCGCGCGTT
>VBKX01000531.1:0-4066 GCA_005879435.1 Deltaproteobacteria bacterium | reverse complement strand
CGACCTGCGCCAGGGAGAGATAGTCTTTGGCGTCGACGGGATTGCGATACGCGTTCCACGTCGCGGTGCCGTACATACGAACCTTGCCGCTGGCCACGGCTTGCTCCAACGCTTCGAATGCCTTTAGGAGCCGGACGTCGAATTCTTCGCGCGCGACTTTTGCCAGCTGACTTTCGGGATTGTGCAGGTAGTAGATGTCGACGCAGTCGAGATTTAGATTGCGCAGACTGCAATCGAGCTGATTCGACAGATAGCGCGGCGTCATGCAATGGTAACCGCCGACGACATCCGGCGCGGCCGCCAAGCCGGTGTCCATAAAAGTCTTGGTAAAGTAGCTTCGGGGATCACTCGGCGGCGTGCCGTCAAAGGGGAGGAACCCGCCTTTGGTCGCGACGATGACTTCGTCGCGGCCATATCCCCGGGTCGCCAGTTCTTTTAACGCGGTACCAATGGAGCGCTCGCTTCTTTGGCAGCGGTAGTTAATCGCGCTGTCAATCACGTTGCAGCCGGATTCGACGGCGCGCACGACGGCTTCTCGATATTGCTTGTCCGTGGCGTCATCATGATTGCCCAGATACGTGCCGATGCCGATCGATGACGTCCACAAGCCGTTCATGCTGCGAAAGTGTTCCCGCGGGATCTTGCCATCGAAGCGTCGCCGATAACGATCGGTGCCTTCCCGTGTAGCGAACCCTGGCAGTTTCATCGCTCCCCCTTTGCCGTCCCGCCACCGAAGAGCAGACCGTCCAGGCCTAGAGTCCTTCCGGGATTGGCCAGCGCAAATATCGCGAGCGCGACGATGAAAGTTTGCTGTTGCGCCAAAGTCGCGCCGCCGCGCGCGATGCCGGGACCGAGATAGTAGTTGACCATCATGAAAAGGCCGATCAACGCGCTCCAGCGCGTGAACAAACCGAGGAGTAGACACGCTCCGACCGCAATTTCCCCGACCATGACGAGATAACCGAAAAGCTCGTGGTGCGGCACGACGTAGTCGAGCAGAAATTTCTTGTACCAGGGATAAAGTTCCAGCGTGTTGAGATCGCCGATCTGACGGCCAATCCAATCGCCTTTCGGAAAATCGCGTTGAAACTTTCGAACGCCTTGAAGAAGCATATAATATCCGACATAGATCCGCAGCACCGCGAGATACCAAAGATAGGTGTGTTCCCTAAGATTCATCCATCACCTCCGACGGACACCTTAGCGCATTGTTCCAGTCACTCAATAACGCAAGAGACTCCATGCTCGTTGCAAACTGTCAGTTAAAGTATCTCTGATGCGTCGGGCGATCAAGCAATAAACAATCCCAAATTGGGCCCGAGCGTGAATTTCGTTTGACAACTTGAGCCCGCGAGATTAAGAATCCCCCGATTCGAGTGCCAAACGATGCTGCTCGTCACTGACCCTTTGTGAGTATTGCGGCGCGGGCACTTGCGATTGGAGGCGAAACGGGATG
Organism: Deltaproteobacteria bacterium; assembly: GCA_005879435.1. Classification (GTDB taxonomy): domain Bacteria; phylum Desulfobacterota; class Binatia; order UBA9968; family UBA9968; genus DP-20. The sequence continues at coordinate 2,610 of VBKX01000531.1, read as the reverse complement.
CGACTCTCTGGGGCACTAGGGCTGTTGTTCGCGTTAATGGCGGCGCCGGGTTACGGCCAGAGTTCCGCGCAGAGCGGACTCAAGGCCACGATCACCGCCGTGGCGATTCCCAACGACCGGCGGCCAGTAGTGACGTTTAAAATAACCGACGTGAAAGGCAAACCGCTCGAACTCGACGATCTCGACCCCGACAGCGTGAAGTTTACCATCGCCGCGTTGCGTGCGGGCAAGAACGGCGAACGTGACTATCACAACTACATCCTCACGAAAGTCGCCGGCAAGGAGTATCTCTTCAAAGGCGAGACGCGCAAACCCGTCATGACCGAGACGCTCCAACCCGACTCCGACCAAGGCGGCAAGTTGGCGCGCCTGGGGCCGGGAGTGTTCAGCTACACCTTCAAGAGCGCGCTTCCGGCCGGCTTCAATGCGCGCGCTACCCACGTGGTCGGCGGCGAGCTTAGCCGCGCTAATCGACTCTATGCCGCCAATCCGCTATTTGAATTCATCCCTGCCGGAGGCAAGGTCAGAGATCGCTTGGATTTACCGGAGACCGCCACATGTAATACCTGCCACGATCCCCTACGCGCTCATGGCGGCGCGGCGCGCGAGACGGGCTACTGCGCGCTTTGCCATACTTCCCAGCTCATCGATCCGGAGACCGGCGGAGACTTAGATTTCAAATACTTCGTCCACAAGCTGCACCGGGGTAAGTATCTACCGAGCGTGAAAGAAGGTAAGCCGTATTTCATCGTCGGCGCGCGCCAGACGGTTTTTGATTATTCCACGGTGGTGTCGCCGCAGTCCGTGGTCACGGAAACGATTCCGAAAGAATATCGCAACTGCGCTGCTTGCCATGCCAATCCGAAGGTGGCGTCTTGGAAGACGATCCCCTCGACCGCCGGCTGCGTGTCGTGTCATGACGACGTCGATTTAAAGACCGGCAAAGAGCACGGTCCGGGGCCCGCAGCCGACGGCAGCTGTGTCAATTGCCACCAGCCCGACGGGCCGGAATTCGGCCCGTCCGTCGCAGGCGCGCATGTATTTCCGGGCAACTCGGCGCAGCTTCCGGGAATTGCTTTTGACATTCTGAAGATCGAAGGCGGTAAACCGGGTACCAATCCGGTGGTGACTTTCAGCCTCAAAGACAAAAAAGGCCAGCCGGTGAACGCCGCGCAGATGAATAACCTGGGTTTGGTGCTGGCGTGGCCGACGAGCGATTATAGACTGGAGGTCATCGAAGACGCGCGTAAAGCCCAGCCCCTGGGTAACGGCATTCACACCTATAAATTTAACTACACGATTCCCGCGGACGCCAGCGGATCCGGCGCGGTCGGCATTCAGGGCTACCGGTTATTCGAAGTGAAACGGCCCAATGGCACGGCCGTCGAAAAAGGACAAAGAGATGCCGGTCACAATATGGTCAAGTATTTTGCGATTACGGATCGGGAAGCGATACCGAGACGCAAGGCAGTGAAGACGGAGAATTGCAATGCCTGTCACCTCAAGCTGCAGCTGCATGGCGAGCAACGCAACAACACCGAGTTCTGCGTCATGTGCCACAATGCAAATCACACCGATGCGGATAAACGCAAAACCGCCAAAGGGCCGATGCCGCCGGAGAACGTGCACTACAAACGGCTTATCCACCGAATTCATACGGGCCGGAATCTCGGCGAACCTTTCATTATCTACGGCGGCCCGCAAGCGGCGCCGGTACCGAACAACCTCGGTGAAGTCAGATTTCCAGGGGACAGGCGCAATTGTCTCAAGTGCCATGAGAAAGGCGCCAATGAACTGCCGCTACCGGACGGTTTATTGTCGACACCAATCCAGCAGGCCGATGGTTCCGTTAGGCAGTTAACGCCGATCATGAGCGCCTGCGTCGGCTGTCATACGCGCGAGCCTGCCAAAGCTCACATGGAAGCACAGATTGCAGCCGTCGGGCGCGAGAGCTGTGCGGTTTGCCACGGCGCGGGTCGAGAGTTCGCCGTCGATAAGATGCATCGCAAAGGGCGGGAGTAGCAGACTAAGAACGGGCGACAAGGAGACGCCGGAGGGGAACAGAGCTAGAAAGCGTCTTTCATTTTTCTGACTGCGGCGAAGACTGAAACCAGATCGAGGCGGGCAGACGGGTTGGCCGATTTCACGTGCGCTTGAATTTCTTTGCTGTCCCAACGTAAAAACGGGTTGGTTTGCTTTTCTTCTTCCAACGTCGACGGCACCGTCGACGTACCGCGCGCGCGCAAGCCTTGGACGCGCTCGAAGCGCGAAACTAGTTTAGGATTTTTCGGCTCCACCGAAACCGCGAAGCGCAGGTTGCTCTCGGTGTATTCGTGCCCGCAGTAACCTTTTGTGTTGTCCGGCAGGTCCATCAGCTTCTTGAGCGAGGACTGCATCTGCTCGGGTGTCCCTTCGAAGAGGCGGCCGCAGCCCGCCGTAAACAGCGTGTCACCACAGAACAGATTATTCTCGAACAGATAGGCGACGTGACCGGTCGTGTGACCGGGAATGAAAAAAACTCTACCTTTCCTCTCGCCGATCTGTATTTCATCGCCCTCATCGACACCGCGGCTCAATCCGGCGATTCTCGCGCTGTCACTCTTGTGTCCG
>VBKX01000528.1 GCA_005879435.1 Deltaproteobacteria bacterium | reverse complement strand
AGCCGTAGGTGGCGAGGCGATCGGCATCGATTTCCGGACGGGTTTCCAGATAACTCAACGCACTGCGGATGTCTTCAGCCTGCCATTTCGGCATCACCCAGCCGCGCTCGTTGCCTTCGCTGTCGCCCCAGCCGCGGTAATCGAAACAAAGACAGGCGTAGCCGGCGGCGCAAAGCTTGTCGAACATCATAATATAATGCTTCGCGTCTTTGAGGCCGAGAAAGCCGGGGCCTTGGACAATTCCCGGATAGGGTTTGCCCTGATCGGAATCAGGCAGGTAGAGCACGCCGGCGAGTTTGATGCCTTCGCTATAAAAATTTACTTTCTCTGTACGCATGTCGAACTCCAAAATCTATCTGGTTCAAATAGTTCAAGTCGTCCGATCCGACCTCCGGAACGTTTTGAACGACTTGAACGTCTGGAACGATTTGAACGCCCTCTACGCTCTTACCGCGGGCAAAACTTCCTGTCCCAACAAGTCGATCTGCTGGTACCAGTCGGCGTAGCGGAAGCGCAGATCGAAGACAATATGATTGAGCCCATCGGCTGGGGTTCCCGCCATGAGCAGCCCTTCGATGTCCGCAACCGTTGAGAAGGTGCCGGACGCCGGTCGCACCCAGGTTTTCTTAGCGGGGGTGTTGCCTTCGTTGATCAGACCCTTAACGTTTACCTTGCTAAGCGCGACGTCTCGGTTCTTGTCGATGCTGGTGATGGGGATTGCTCCAGTGGTGACCATCGGTCGTCCCGCGAGCTTGCACTGCTCTTCGAGATACTTGACCATTTTGTTAAACGTCGCCGTAGGAATACGTCCGGGCATCCAGCCGTCGCAGTAATCCGCCGCGCGGCGGCAGGAAGCCGGTGTGCCGCCGCCGTACCAAATCGGAATCTTTTTGCTCGGCGTCGGTTTGAGCTCGACGTCTTTGAAGTCGTAGTAGTCATCTTTGTAGGTGATCTTTTCCCCGGCCCAGAACCGCCGGCAAAGCAACGCATTCACCTTCGCTATATTCGCGCGATCTTGCAACGTCGTCTTCTTATAACCGGCCGCTTCGAATTCATGGGGAAAAGTGCCGAGGCCGAGACCCATGATGATATTGCTATCGCACAGCGTGCTGAGGCCAGCCATGGATTGCGCCAAGTGAATCGGACTGCGGTGCGAGATCATCGTGCCGGTGCCGAGAATTAGCTTCTTGCAAACCGGCGCGATGGCGGCAAGGATCAACAACCCTTCGATGTGGGTATTATCCTCGCCTTCCATCCCGTGCGGTTCAAATACCAGATGGTCTCTGATCCAAACCGAGTCGAAGCCATACGCCTCGGCCTTTTTTGCGCCCTCGATGCAACTCTCGGCCGACGCATATTCGCAAAAGTGCGGCAACAGCAAACCAAACTTCAATTTTGTAGCCATACGTAATCTCCTTTTGATTGATCTGAGCCGTTTACGGCCCACGTTCCTCCAACAGTTTATCCAAATCCGTCAATGCCTTGATCGAATCCGATTTTTTTGCCCAGCCGACAGCGATCGCCAGCGCGTTGACCAGGGAAAAAGCCGGCGTTAACGAGTTGACCGTGGTATGCAGCCCGCGCTTCGCGTAGAGGCAGACGTTCGCCGCTTTCGCAATCGGTGAATTCGGGAAGTCAGTGATGCCGAGGATCGGCGCGTCGACTTTCTTCGCATGCTGAAGCGCGGTCTGAACTTCTCTCGGCACTTGCAAAAAATCGATAGCGATTAGTACATCGGTCGACTCCATGAATGCAAGTTGCTCGAGCAACGACATGCCGCCGGTGAGAAATATCGAAAGTGAAGCAGATAGGCGAGCGCCATGGAAGCATTGAGACCAATGAGAAATACCTTGCGCGCACGCAGGATGAGCTCTACGGCCTTGTGGAAATCCGCGAAGGAGGCGGCTCGAACTGTTTCCTGAAGCAGTTGAATATCCCGATTGATCAACTTGGCAAGGATATTTTCTTCGCCGCCGAGTTGCGCGAAGGTTTCCTCCATGCGGTCCGCGGCGCGCAGCTTGCGACGCATTTCTCTTTGTATATCGCGCTTAAATTCGGGGAATCCTTTATAGCCCAAACTCTTGGCGAAGCGCACGACGGTCGAGTTGCTGACCCCGACGGCTTGAGCCAGATCATTCACATTGGAGTGCAGCAACGCGGTACTGTCGTTTTGCAAATAGTGGCCGAGTCTCTTTTGGGCGCCGTTGAGCGCGTCGACCTTGGTCAAAATTTGTTTTATAGCAGGCATGAAACTTTTTTTCCAAATATCGTAGTGAAATCTTTTTGTCAACAACGTTGACAGAGTTTTTCACCCGCGATAGCGTGCAGCCAGAGTTTGTCAACGAAGGAGGCTGCCATGGCGGGACCGGTGAAAGAATTCGAAGTTCATCCCTATGTTCAGTTCATGCTCGACAAGTATAGTCCCTACAAAAAATGGATCGAGTCGGAAGGCGTGCCGATTATCGGCGGCGCCTTTGTCCGAGACGTGCGCACGGAAAAGCTCGACTATTGGAAGCGCAAAGATTGCCAGGGCGCCATCTGCACGTTCTCCGACCAGATGGTCGCCGATGCCTATATCGCTGAAATGGCGCCGGGCAAGAGCATGAAACCGCAGCGCCAGCTCTACGAAGAGATCATTACCGTTGCCGCCGGGCGCGGGGCGACCACCGTCTGGTATGACGGCACCACGAAGCGAGTCTTTGAATGGGAAAGAGGCAGCACCTTTGCGATTCCGCTCAACGCCTGGCATCAGCACCACAACGCAAGCGGGTCCGAACCTTGCCGGTACTTTGCTCTGACGAGCCAGCCGATTGCCTTCGAGCTTTTTCGTGATCCGGAGTTTATCTTCAACACGAATTACATGTTTAAAGACCGTTTCGACGCGGGTGATCCTGAGTTTTTCTCGAAAGAAGGACAGTATTTCACGGAATACTACGGCGGCATTCTGCACTCGAACTTCATTCCCGATATCCGCAAGATCAATCTGGTGCCGCGGGAAAAGCGCGGCAAAGGCACGCGCAACATGTACATTCACATGTCGGGGAGCGCGATGCTCGCGCACGTTTCACAATTTCCCGTCGGGCGTTACAAGAAAGCGCATCGGCACGGCCCCGGCGCCCATGTGTTTTTGCTCGATTCGACCGGTTACACGCTGATGTGGAACGAAGGCGAGAAGCCCGAGCGATACGACTGGCACGAGGGGACATGTATCTCGCCGCCCGCCGGCACTTGGCACCAGCACTACAACACAGGCAACCAGCCTTGTAAATTCGTCGCGCTCCACGCAAACACGGCGGTGCAGAAGGAAGAGAAAGGCATCGAGCAGATCGAGTTCGAGGAAGTCGACGAGTTGATGAAAAAGATGTACGCGGAGGAATGCGCGAAAAACGGCGTCAAGGTGGACATGGATTGAGTTTTGCTCGCGCGGCCGTATCGTCGGGGCGTAATATGCTGAGCACCGACTCCCGTGCGATCGGTATCAATAGGGCAGGGGGGTGCCGACTTTTCTCTCCAGCGCGGAGTGGTAAATCCAATTCGCCATGGCGATATCCTGGTTCACCAGTCCGATGGCGCGGATGAAGATGCGCTCGCGATCGGACTGGCGCGCGGGCTTGTTGCCCGAGAGCAGTTCCGGTAGCTCCGCATAGAGATCCTTTTCACTCAGGTAGTTCTCTTTGATCATGCGCTGCATGTCCGATTTGTTTTTGCAGTGCAGCCAGCTGTCGACGACGAACTTGTCGGTGTGCTTGTAGACTTCGCTTTCCATCTCCTGGTTTTTGCCGATGGAGTAAACCGTTGTTCCGGCGCCGAGCCAGCTATCTTTCACGAACGGCGTTGACGTGGTCGTCGCCGAGACGACGAGGTGCGCGCCGTTCAGCGCAGCTTCCGTCGATTCCATCGCGCGCACATTGAGGCCGTATTCTTTGCTGATTTCTTTGGCGTAGCTCTCGCGCGACGCCGGTGTGCGCGAGGTGACGCGGATTTCTTTCAACGCGAAAGCCTTGGCCATCACCGGCACGGCGGCGCGCGCGGTATCACCGGCGCCGAGCATGGCCATGACGGAAGACCCCTTGCGCGCGAGCACGCGCATGGCGACACTCGCTGCCGCTGCGGTGCGCACGGCGTGACACCAGTCTTCGTCCATGATCGCGCAAATCTCGCCGCCTTCGCGGTCGCTGAGAATGAGAATTCTTCTCGGCCCGCGCGGTGGACGCGACGCATCGCGGCTGCCGCCGGCCGCTTTGATCGAACGGATGCGAAAGCCGGCTACCGGCTCGTTAACCAAGGCGCAGCCGGTGACCCAAGACTGCCAGCCTTGCTCTGGTTTGATCGCGAGATCTTCGGGTGTCGACCAGATTACGCGCCCTTCGCTGTGATCGCGCAGGGCCTGCTCGGTGATTTCAATGGCGCGGCCGAGATCGAGGACTCTTTTTACGTCGTCGTTGGCGAGATAGAGAATGCCTTTCGCTTCCATGACTATTGGACGGTGCTCAGGTCACGGCAGCCAGTAGTTAAAAATTGCGGGCCGTTATCCGTGATGAGTACGTCCTCTTCTAAGTGTACGGCGCTTTTTTCTGAGCGCACTTTAGGCTCGAGAGCGAGAACCATCCCCGGACGATAGAGTTCGGTCTCCACCTCATTGAGCGACGGTGGTTCCGCTCTGGACATGCCGATGCCGTGGCCGATGCGTTTTGGGCTGTCGACGGCTTGATAGCCGCGTTTGACGAGTTCTCGATTGGCGACGCGGGATATTTCCGCCAACGGCGTGCCAGGTTGCATGGACTCGAAGCAGAGTTGAATCACGTCGCAGGCGGTTTGGTGATCTTTCTTATGCTCGTCGGTCGGGGCACCGAAAATCGTCATGCGCGTAACATCGCCGTAGTAGCCTTCATAGCAGGCGCCGAAGTCGGCGACCATGCGGTCGCCTTTGTTATAGCGGCGCTCGTCGTATCGGGTCGACGAGTTCAGCATTAGAAATCCGGGATGGCGCGGATGGGCGCCTTCTTCGATCATCGAAATATAGAGCCGGTCGGCGATCTCGCGACGCGTCATGCCGGGCTTCAGCTGCGGCAAGCAGCGCTCATAGGCTTTGACGGAAATGTCGCAGGCTTTGCGTATGAAATCTATTTCCCGCAGGCTCTTGATGATGCGCATTTCGGTGAGCGCGGCGGTGCCGTCCTTGATCTGCGCTTTAGGTAAAGCTTCGGTGAGACCCGACAGATAATTTACCGGAATGCCCAAACGCTGATCGTCGCCGAGCTCGAAGCCGAGTTTGGCTTCGCCCAGTCCCATTTCCTTGATACAGTCGGCGATCATCTCCTGGGGAAACGGCACGTCGGTATAGGCGCGCACTTCACCGACCCACGGCAGCCCTTTAGCTTTCGCTTTATCATTGCCGTAGACGAGCAGCAGCGGCTTGCCCGATTTCGGCAGAATGCAGATCTGCGGCCGCTGGATGTGGTCCAGTTGATAACTAATCAGACCGCTGAAATACCAGTAGTTATTTTTTTCCGAAACGACGAGCGCGTCGAGGCCATCACGCTCCATGAGCGCTTGAACCCGTCGGTAACGGTCCAAATACTCTTGATCAGTGAACGGCGCTTCGGTTGCCATATCCGTCTCCTTCGGCTGATCAGCTGGCGATCGCTTTTCGGCCTTCCAATTTCTTCAGCTTACCGACATAGTCCAGCGCTTCGGGTAGCTGAATCACGGTCGCGTATTTTGCATTCATCTCGAACAGATTGACCAAGTGCGACGTGCGCGAGCGATCGAAGATGCATTCCTCGACAGGAAATACCGGATAGCCGTAGGAATAACCGTCGAGCACGGTGCCGCGCACGCAGCCGCAGGTGCTGGTGCCGGCGACGAGCAAACAATCGATGTTCTTGCGCACGAGATACGTAATCAAATGCGTGCCGAAAAAGGCGCTGGCGCGGGCTTTGCGCACAATAAATTCGTCGTCGCGCGGTTTGATCATGTCGGGGAATTGCACCGCGAGTTTTTCAAAGTCGGTTTTGTCGACGCTGCGTTTGGTGGCGTTGCCGAAGGCGGCTTTGAAGTCGGGATCGCTGGTCGAATAGATCACCGGGATTTCGGCGTCGCGGCAGGCGTGGAGCAATTCCTTGATTTTTGGCAAAGCGTCCCATGCCACCTGGCCACAGCTGGTCGGAAATTCATCGATCGCATCCATGACCGGCATCGGCTTTGTCCCGGTGAAGCCGGTGATGACGTCGATGATGATTAAGGCCGGATTGACGCCGAATTTGTCTTTGCCTTTATAGCCGGCTTTCTCGTAAATTTTTCTTTCTTCTTCGGGGACGAATGCTTCCCATTCTCTCATGATGACCTCCTATCACTATCGGATGCCAAGGGCATCGTTGTGTAATTTAGTTATCTCGCGCAGGTTTTTATAATTGTCCGGCGTCACCACGCGACGGCGAAAGCCCTCGAAAAGTTTCGGCGGGTCGGGTTTCACGTCTTTGCGCGGCCCGATCCGGCGAAAAGTTTTTAGAAACTCCTGCCCATCTTTCGAAATCAAATAATCGATGAAAAGTTTCGCCGCGTTGGGATGCGCCGCCTTGGCCGACAGCATGGCTACGTTCAATTCCACTGCGACGGGTTCCAGCGGAATCCAATCCACCGGCGCGCCGGTTTGCTTCATGCGCTCGATCACTTGAGCATAAACAAAAGTCATGGAACGCTCGCCGACGCTCACAAAATTTGCCCGGTTGGTGTTGCCGCGCAGAAACACCGGCTCCTGCTTGGCCAGGCCTTTGAAGTAGTTAATCGCCTTTTCCTGGCCCCATTCCTGGCTCAGCGCGACAAAGACATCGTGATTTTCGATGTCGATGATGAATTTCTGCTTGTATTGCGGCTTGAGCAGGTCATCGTAAGTTTTCGGCAGATCGTTGCGCGAGATCACTTTCGTGTTGTAGCCGAGCACGAGCGTATTCAGATAAACCGTCGACCAATACCCTTTGGCATCGTAGAGGTCGTCATAGAGATTGGCAAATTCAGGGGAGATATACGGCGCGATTAAATTGCGCTCGCGCATCGGCGTGAGTGAAGGCGAGATGCCGACGGCGACGTCGAATTTGCTTGCGCCGGCTTGCGCTTCGGTAAGAATCCGGGTGACCATCGCGGTGCCGCCGAGGCGAACGAGATCGGGTTTGATGAAAGGATATTTCTTGTTGAAGGCGTCGAGCAGCGGCTTGCTGTTCTGAATGTCCATGGTGGTGTAGAACACCAGCGCGCCTTCTTTTTTGGCGCCGTCGAGCAGCACCGCCTCTGCAGCGAATGTAAGCGATCCGAAGAGCTGGAAAAATAGAACTAAGAATATCGAATAGGACATATGCTTGTTCAACCTAAGGCGAGTACAACTTATCGCCGCGCTTAGTCATGAATAAATCTAACGGCAGCTCCGCGCCGATGCCTTTCTCTCTTGCTTTTTCATACATCTTTCGCGCCGTGGCGGCGAACTGGATACCCATGCCGGTATTATTCTTGAAAAAGGTAATCTCTTTGTCGTCTTTACGGCCGCGGCATTTGCCGTTGAGCATTTCGCCGAGCTCGTGCAGATCTTCGGCTTTGACGATGCCGCGCTCGAGGCGATCGTGGAACTCGGCTTGCTTGTCGAGAAAAATCTGCGGCTTGTAGCCGACGATAATTAGGTTTGCTCTTCTAATCGCTTCGTCGTCCAGCTCTTTGCGAGGCAGATAACCGTCGCCGCCGACTAAGCTCGTGACGTGCATGCCGGCTTCGAGCCAACGGCCTTCGATAACCGGATCGACCGTATTGGTCGCGGCGCTCACG
>VBKX01000529.1 GCA_005879435.1 Deltaproteobacteria bacterium | reverse complement strand
TCTGGAAGTAAAAGTCTGCCCCTGCAGCAGATCGAGACCCTAGCAACCGAAAAGAAAATAGTTGAGCTAGCCGACAACAACGCACGATTCACGCCGGCCCTTTGAACCTTGAACCTTTCAACTATTGAACCAGCTACAGCTCCACTTGTTTTCGCCCCAACCGAATTCAAGTCGGCCCAGCGGATTCAGCGATCTTTGGGCGGGATGGATGAAAGGTAAATTCGATTTCGCCCGTGCTCTGGCTGTCGTTGCGTTTCTGCCGGGTGATCTGGATCGTGGCAAACTTAGGCTGCGCGGCGTTGATGAGATACACGCTCATCGGGGCTAGGTGCCGATTCTCGAGCGTGAGCCTGTGGGGACCGGTCGCGAGCGGGCCGGAGATTGCGGAGAATTCCACCTGGATTGTCCCCGAACCGGTGCGGAGTTCTGCGGGGTGAGATCGCGCCTTAGCACCTCGGCATAGTCTACCGCTTCGCTCTCGGAAATCGCGCCGTCGCGGTCGCGGTCGATCTCGGCGATTACCTGTTCGGCGACGGCCACGCCCGGCGTAAGATTGATTTGCAGCCGGACGCCACTCGGTTCGATGGCCACGAGCGTCGCTTGTAGATACTGGTCATCCCTATGCGCCAAAGCGGCGGACGGCAACGCCAGTAACGCGATCAGCAGCGGCAGACGACAGAGTATCCTGGTCACCGCTTCCACCATTTTACTCCGTAATCGTTCGTCGGATCGCGGTAAATCGTGTGGATGTGCTTGGTCGCGTCGCCCCCCAGGCGCTGCGGCGCGTATTCGATGATGACCGTCGGCCCTTGGATGCGGAAGTAAGCGGCACTGCCTTTTTCCGTCGGGCCGCTCCACGCGAACCAGGTTTCGGCGATAGTCTTTCTCATCTCGTCCATTTTCACTTTCGCGACCGCTTCGTGCAGGATACCGGTCCATTCGCCGGCGAGATCAAGCAGCATCTCGCGCTGCTTCTCGGTCAGGGCCGCGCCTTTGACTCCTTCCGGCTGAATCGTCTGCCCGTCGCGGCCGGGCCCGAGCACGAGATCGCGCATCTGAAAGTCGAGGATGGCCTGCTTGCGCTGCGCTTCGTTCAACGAACTCAGCAGGGCAAACGCCTTGTCGGTCTCGCGACCAAGGGGGCGCACTGTCTTGCCTTCGAGTTCGTAAATCGCCGGCTGCGCGCCGGTGTGGCTGGGCGCCAGCGTTCGTCGAGAAACGAGACATAATATTGTTCCTGCCCAAACATCGTCTCGCCGCTCGATTTTCTCAACGACTCGTCGGCCTCGACGATCTGCAGAACCTTCTCGTACCCTTGCGGACTCAACGCCGCTGCCAGCACCGCCAGCACGGCGTCGCGCTGCGGTTTCGTGAGGTCGCCCATGCGCAAGCCCTGCCGTTTGAAGATTGCCGTCGGAAGATTCGACCAGCGCTTGCGCTGCGCCTCATCTTTGAATTCAAAGACGACCTTGCCACGCTGGGTATCGTCAAGCGTGGCGAGGAATTTCTTCGTGGCAGCGACGATACCCGCGGTCGGCGCGCCAGGAGTAGAGTTCGTCT
>VBKX01000076.1:6608-16344 GCA_005879435.1 Deltaproteobacteria bacterium | reverse complement strand
AACGCTCGAAGTTTGTCTCGGAATTATCGATTCGGCACGCCAAGGCAAAGAACTATCGCTGTCGCATCAAGTGGCGGTGCGCGACGATGCAATGACGGCTGTCTAACGAAGACGATCACCACGAAGGCCGCAAAGTACACAAAGGTTTCAATCAAACAGTCCAAACGCTTCGTGTCCTGCGTGCGCTTCGTGGTGAACGAAAGACTTCTTTAAGTCAGTTTGCTTCGACATCCCAATACGCGACTCCCATGCCCATGATGCCGCGGTAAAACGCTTCATAGGTAAGGACCTTTGCCGGTGCCTTGTCGACGGCACCGAGAAACGTGATCCAGCTGCGCAATTCGCTGTCGCGGTCAAACTCTTCGTTGATCGAGCCATAGGAGTAGGGGCCGCGGTAAACCTTCCACGGATAGCCGCCGGTGAAATGAGACAATCCGCCTGAGGCACACAGCATCACGCGCAGCGAGTCATGGTTTTCTCGAATAATCGATCCGATCGCTTGGCCCAATCTGTAACAGCGATTCGGCGTCACTGCGGGAACGTGAATGGCGTTGACGAAGAAAAGCACCACCGGAATGTTCGCGTCCGGCATCAACCTTTCCATGACCGGAGCGTGCGCGTGGGACAAAAGCTCGTCGCGCGGGAAAGTTTTGCACGCGGTAATATCGAACTCTCGTTCCACCAGACCGTGCAGCAGCCGATTGGCAAGCTCGCTATGACATGGATAGGTCGGACCGCGCTGATATTCGCCGCCGTGGCACTCGGTCGTGACAATCTTATCGCCCATGTAGAGCGCCAGCTGCGGCAAGTCTTGATCGCGAAAATTTTCATTCTGATCATCGCCGATGACGATCACCGCATCTGGTTTTTTCGTCGCGATACTTTGGCGCAGGAATTCAATGCCGGAGGAAATTCTTTGGTAGCGTTGACGGTTCTCGTCGGGGCTTTCTTCGCCGATCTTCGGGCGGTTCGGCGGCTTCTCGCCGTAGCGGCGTTTGTAGCCTTGGCCGTTGAGCTCGCGTATATTGTCCCAGCGATCCGGTTCCAACAGCGCAAAGGCGTGAGACAGCGCCATGGCGCCGACGATCGTACCCATCACGTATTACTCCCAAGCCGCCACTTGATGCGCCATTTGAATTTCTCTACGTTCGGCCGCCGATTGGAGAATAGCGAGGCAGACTTCGAGGGTGGCTTCGCTCCAGCGGCCGGTGTGAAATACCGGCCGCCCGTGCATCGCCGTCTCATAGAGCTCCAATACCTCGGACCGACGTCCGACGATTGCTTGCCCGATGGGCACCTCGGTCTTGTCATCGCCGTGGATGAAGACGCCGTCGGGGAATTGCCGCATATCGCCGTGCTCGCAGGCCACTAATGTCAGACCAAAACCGTTGATGCTCAGGTCGATGTTGTGGAATCGTCTTGGGTCTTCGGCTTGTTTGTTTTCAACGACTTCAGACACGCTCGATCTCCCTTCAAAATATCGACGACAATTTTATTGAACTTTTTACTTCGTCAATCTCCCACTTGGCTCGGGAATACTTCTCAGGTCTGATGCGCGCCAAATTGCTGGCCGGATTTCCTGACCAAGACTGCCAAGAGGACGCCCATGGCGACCAGCAGGCTGCCGACGACCGACGCCGCCGAGTAATCCTCGGCCATCAAATATCACAGCTGCCGTATCGAAAGCGGCTCGCTTTCACCGGTGGTGAGGAGCACGATGCTGCCCACTTGTCGGCTCACGGAACCGAACACCATGACCGCGACCACCGCTGTCGCGGGCAACATGAGCGGCAGCAAAATATGCCGCAAGGTAAACCAGAATGAACCGCCATTGACTCTGCCGGCCTCTTCCAAATCGGCGCCGAGTTGGAGAAAGGTGCTCTTTAACATCTGTACGGAAAACGTCATTACCGTCAACGCCAGAATCACCACCAAAAGAAATTTCGTGCCATAAAAGTACTGAGTCAATGAGCTGTGCAGCGAAAAAAACATGTAGCCGAGGCTTAAAACGATGCCGGGGATCATGAAAGGCAACCAAGTTACCAGATCAAAGGCCCAGCGCAGAAAGTAATTCGTGCGCGCGATCACATAGGCGATCAAACTATACGCGACGACTGACACGGCCATGGTCGCAAAGCCGAGCATCAGAGTATTCTTCAGGGCCTTCAAGAACCCCGGATCGCCCAGGACCACGCTCCAGTGGCGCAGCGACCAGACCCGCTCGATTTCGAGGTGGCCGTAGAGATTCATCACGCTGCCCATCAGCAAGAAGGTCAAAGGAAGGATGGTAGCGAAGCCGGCGACTAGAAATACCGCAATGGCGACGGGCCATCGCCACTTGCCCAAGGTAAACAGCGTCGGCTTGTAACGCCCGGTAAGCGTGGTGAACTGACGGCGCTGGCTGACCCAATGTTGGAGGATGACCAATGGCAGGATGGTGACTAGAATCAACATGCTCAGCGCCGTCGCGCCGGCGTAATTTACCGGCGTCTGATAGATCAAAGAATAGATTTTCGTACTGTAAACCGAGAAGCGAAAGGGCGTGCCAAGGACGAGCTCGACTTCGAAGGACTCGAAGGAACGAATCAGCGACATCAATGAAGCGACACAGACCATCGGCGTACTGGCCGGGACGACGATGCGAAAGAGCGTGCTGAGCGCGCCCGCGCCCGACATTCGCGCCGCTTCTTCCAAGTTCGCATCGAGATTGCGGAATGCCGGGGCCATCATCATCACTTTGGTCGAAATGCTCAGAGACGTGAGGTGAGTGAAGACAATGCCTCCAAGTGAGTAGATGCTGAACGGCGCACCGTCAAACAGTCCGGTGTGCATGATGAGTTGATTGGCAAGACCGAATTTGGGGTCCCAAACCAAGATCCAACCCGAGGTCACGGCCAACGTCGGTATGAAGAAAGTGACCCAGAACAACAGCTCCGCGAAGCGGCCTCCCGGCATGTCAGTGCGAGCGATGACCCAGGCGATCAAAATCGCGATGGGAATGGAAATGCCCTGCACCAGGCCGGTGACCACCAGGGTGTTGAGAAAGGCTTTAGCGATGCCTGGTTCGCTGAAGGCGGCGCGCCATGCAGCAAAACTAAAACCCGCCGCACTGCTGCCCGCCTCAACTTGTAACCCAGAAATGAGCAGTAAGTAGATTGGGCAAACGACGATGAAACTCAACAGGGCGAGAACGACGGTCAATCCAATGGCGCCCGGCTCAAGCCAGGGGAGCGAACGGAAACGATGCGCGGCAGAGGAGACGGCGTTAGCGGAGAAAGGGTTCATTAATTTCAAAGTTCAAGCCGTTCAAGCTGTTCAATCGCTTCGCTCCGTTCAAACCGTTTGAACGATCATGAATTCTTGCGCGGAGGCGCAAAGGAGAAAATCGCAATTTCTCAATGTTCGATCCGCTATCTTCTTCGTTAGGTCTTCCAGCACTCCATTACTCGAACATGCATCTTCTAGGCTAGTTAGGTTGCCGAAAAACTCGGTCGGAGTTCTTCGACGGTGCTCAGGACGAACGGAGCGGTTTTGATATCATTGAGGATTTTCCGTTCATGCTGAGGTTCTCGAAGCATTCCGAACTCTTTTCAGCACCTGCTAGTACGGTCGAGCCGGCTGCTGAGCACGGTGAAGTTTTCACTGCCTGCTACTGTCAAAACACCTCGCGCAAAGTATTGAATTCCGCGCTCTCGTCGGGGAAATTCATTTCGTTGCCCTTTGATTTTTGGCTCTTCATGTAGCCGCGCGCGTTGCGCACGGCAAACTTGCGCCAGTAGATAACGTCTTGGTCGAGCGGGGAGAGTCGCTCGGGGCCAAACGTCGAGTAGCGCAAAACTCGGGTGTCTTGGCCGATAAAAATTCGATCGTGGGTGACGCTAAAAATGTTGTAGTAAAGACGCCATGCGAGTTTTCTCATTCCATCAAGGTGTCCCGTTAGGGCGCACATGTTGTAAAGGTGATAGCGGTCAACTGGTATGATGAATTGCGTAAAGTACAGATCTTTATGAACGGTATGGACGTACGACGGCAGCCCATGAACGAAAGATCCCGGCGGGATTCCGGGCAAAAAATTCTCCTTCGGCCTCATCTTGGGGCCTCGAAATCGCCACCACTCATTGTGAGGAAATTTTCCGACACCTGGGTATTCCATCTCAAAAACCAGTCCCTGTCTGGCTTCCGGGCGCTGCGCACCCCGGGTGTGAGCGCACTCAAGTAATTTGCCATCGTGCTCCACGAACTGAAAATGGGGTCGGCCGTCAAGAGCGCGAAACGCCAGCTTGCGGAGCAAAAACTGCGGCGAGAGGCGATGCAGATAGGGAGCATGCAGACCGTCGATGAAGTTGTCGAACAGCAATGACCAGTTATTATTCCAAACCTTGGTGAAATGAATCAAATTGGCGACTCCGGGGATTTTCATCGCCACCGGCAAATCCTCTTCTATTGGCACTGCTTCCATGTCACCGATCCAGACCCAAATGACGTTTAACCGTTCCTCGACCGGGTAGGCCTTGGTTTTTACCTTCGATGGCATGACCGAATGGGGCCCTTCCTGAATGCAAGCCCGCAGCTGGCCCGTCCCGTCATATGTCCAGCCGTGATAAGGACAGGTGATCGTTCCCGAGCCTGGAAAGCGGATATGGCCTCTGGATATGCTGGCGCCGCGGTGCGGGCAGCGATCCGCGATCGCATTGACCTTGCCGCCGTCGCGCCAGAAAGCGATGTCCTCTCCCAGCAATCGCCTTTTAACGGGACGCTTCTTTAGCTGCCTTGACAGCATGACTGGATACCAATAATTCCGAAAACCCTGCTCCGGCATATGCCAGCGCTCCAGGTGTTGCCGCGCCTCCTCCGGCAGCGGAGGCTCGGGCGCATGACCGTGGATTTCTCTTTCAAAGAGTGCCTCGTGGGTATCTCCTTGCGTCAAAAGGGTTAGAAATTCGTTCTTAAACAGTTGCCGCAATTTCATGACTCTGCTCTCCTTTATCCACGGCGATCGCAACGCATTTATCCGCGGCAAGTCTGAGTCGCACGGTTCCATTGCCGTTTATCTCGGCACCATCCGCGGCCGATCTGACGCGCAGCTCGCAACCAAGCACGTCGATCGCATACTCGACCATGCCGAGGTAATAAGTCCGCTCTTTGACTTGGCCTTCCAAAATATTGTTTTCGTCGGGCGCGCATTCTTTGGCGATTTTAATATTCTCCGGGCGGACCGAAATGACGACCCGGGAGCCGGAAGCCAATCGCGCGGCAAAGCTACAGAGTAGCGGGCCAAGATCCGTCTCCACGACTTCCAGCGCGGCAGCGCCCACTTCTTTTCGCAAAATGCCTCGAACCAAATTGGTCGAGCCCATGAAATCAGCAACGAACTGGTTGTCGGGACGCTCGTATACGTCGTCGGGTTTACCGAGCTGAAGAATTCGTCCGCCGTTCATCACTGCGATCCGATCCGAAAGCAAAATACCTTCCATCTGATCGTGGGTGACATATAGGGTCGTGATGCCCAATTCCCGTTGCAGCCGCTTTAGCTCCGAACGCATCCTCTCACGCAATTTCGTGTCGAGATTGCTGAGCGGCTCGTCTAAGAGCAATAGGTCCGGCTCCTTTACTAGCGCCCGCGCCAGCGCGACGCGCTGTTGTTGCCCGCCGCTAAGCTGAGTCGCCGGTCGTTCTTCAAAGCCGCTCAGGCCAACGAGGTTCAATGCCCTGGCAACTTTGTCGCGCGTCGATTTGACATTCCGCTGTCCCGCTGCTTTCAGAGGAAAGGCCACGTTGTTGAACACGGTGAGATGGGGCCAGATCGCGTAGGATTGAAACACCATGCCGATGTTTCGCTGATTCGGAACGACGAAAACTCGATCCCTAGCGTCGAAGACAGCTCGGCCGCGCAGATGGATCTTGCCGCTTTGCGGCCGCTCCAGCCCGGCAACGCATCGGAGCGTCGTTGTCTTGCCGCAGCCGGAGGGACCGAGAAGCGTAAAAAACTCGCCTTGCTCGATGGTAAAGCTGACATCATCGACGGCGGGAACTGCAGCAGCGCCGCGCACCTTGAACTGTTTGATCAGGTTTTGAACATCGAGCATGCAATTCCATCCGCGAACGTCGAATCAACTCTTTTCAGGGGATCAGTTCCCTTAAAATTTTTTGCGCCGGCGCGAGGAATTTTGCCATGACCTCTTCCTTATGAGCACTGAGGTATTTGATTCCAGGTTTGGGTGCGTCTTCCGGACTGACGGGGGGCACATCGGTGCGCGCGCTTGGCTCGCCTCTTGCTCCAGAAATAATTTTTTGACCCTCCCGCGAAAGCAGCCAATTAATGAAGACTTTTGTCGCGTTGGGATGGGGAGGATTCTTAAAAATGGCTGGACATGAGCCATTGGTTCCCGCACGCGCTAGCTCGGGAAGAAACAGGTCCGCGATATTCAACTTGATGCCGGCCTCTTTGAAACGGATCTGCGAGTCCGGGCTGACACTCGTTAACGAGATCGGTCGCGCTTTTCGCACGACCTGTTCGGCTACCTCGACATTGCCCTTGACGAGCAGTACATCCTGGTCGACGAAGAGCTTTCTCAAACCATCGCGGCCGTACCTCTGGTAAACGGCCGCTGCCAAGGATTCTCCCGAGCCGCCGACACGAGGATCCACCGAAACTAGTTTTCCTTTCAGAGCGGGATTCAGCAAATCGTCAAACGAACTTATCTTTAGGTCAGGAAGGGCGTCGCGATTGATCGATCCGGTAGAAATCGTGAAAAACATCCCAAAAATGTGCTTCTGTTCAACGTCTAAGAAGCGATCTTTGATTCCGCCAATCCACGCCGAATCATTCAAAACTTCGGGCAGGACGAAGTAATCCCAAAGGGACTCCAATCCTCCTCTGGTCTTCAAATCGAATATCTCCGCTCCGGGTCCGAACGTGTAAACGTCCCAAAGGAACATTTTGGCGGCCTGTTCCTTAGCGACCCGCATGGGAAACTCCGGCAAGGTTGCCGCCGTGAGCTCCAGTGACATGCCGGGGAACGCTTCCTCAAAGCCTTTTTTAAAAGCGTGAGCGAAGTCCCGCCGCGGCGGGCAGGCGCACTTAACGACGCCCTCGCGCTTGCCTGCTTCCACAACGGCCTTCCAATCGGAAGCCGGCTTGGTTTGCGCTACGGCGGATGATCCTAGCGCGGCAAGCATCAGCAAAATACGTAACGCGAAAATGATTGGCTTCTTCATGCCTTACTCCGTTACAGCACCCCATGCGGCGATCCGATCGCCGCCAATCCGTGGCCGAATGCACGAGCGATCGCCTCGGCCAGTTGCAAGTCTCACGATATAAGACGCTGTACCAGCATGGTATTTGCAGCGGCCTTTCGTTGTCAAGGATTTCGCCCGGCATTGTTTCGCTCGACTTGTTGGAGCGGTTTTTTTTAGTCGCCTCCGATGAGCTCGGACATTACCCGCTGCAAAAACCTTTGTTCTTGACACTCGGAAATTTGTTTGCGTAACTAGTGAGCGTCTATCTTGTGATACGAGACGAGCGATCAGGCTCATTTGGAGCCGTTCGACGCAGCTCGCAAGCCGCAATCGCCGGAAGCGCAACCAATGTGTCATGACCGGAGGAATGATGCGCATGGAAAAAGAGCCCGAAGGGAAATACCTCGAAGCGAAAAACCTCAAGCTCCACTATCATGAATTCGGCAGTGGCTACCCAGTCATATGTATCCACGGCGCGGGTCCCGGCGCGTCGGGATGGAGTAACTTCAAAGGCAACGTCGACGCGTTTGCGAAGCAGTACCGCATGATCCTGTTCGATATGCCGCAGTTCGGGAAATCGGATAAGCCCGTGATTAAAGATCAGCGGCTGACCTTCCTCGCTGATGTGCTCGATGCGTTCATGGCGGCGATAGGTATTGAAAAAGCGCATTTTATCGGCAATTCCATGGGCGGCCAGGCGGCGCTCAAACTCGCCGTCGATCATCCGAATCGAGTCGACAAGGTGGTTGTCATCGGCAGCGGCGTGATCAAGGCGGGAAGCATATTCCAGCCGATGCCATTGGAAGGGATCAGAAACATCGCCAACTATTATAAGACGATCTAGTCCAAGAGCGCTTCGAAGCGAGCAACGATCCGGAGTTGATCGCGCTCGCTAAACATGGCGCGCCAGGAACCGAGGATCTCTATTTCGATTTACTCAAAGTGAAAGCCAAGACGCTGGTCGTGTGGGGGCAGGATGATCGCGCCGGCGCGCTCGATGTCGGGCTGTTCATGCTGCGCCGCCTTGCCGATGCGCGCATGCATATTTTTCCGCGCTGCGGTCATTGGGCGCACGTGGAGCACCGCGACGAGTTCAATCGTGAGGTGCTGAATTTTTTTCAGCTCACGTGAACTTCGAATCGATACAAGAGATGGCTACCAACAATTCGATCGGTACCGCTTCCGTATCGCTCGCATTAGGCAAAGAGCGGGAACAGTGGGTTACACGAGCGTGGGATGCGATCGATGAAAGCAAGCTCGCTGAGCTCAACCGGATGATGGCGAGCATCGCCAGTCCGACCGGTGAGGAGAAGCAGGTCGCGCTTGCGTTAGTCGACAGTATGAATGCCACCGGCGTCGCTGCCCATTATCAACCGATGGGTGACGATCAAGGCAATGCGGTCGGTCGGATTGCGGGAACGGGGAATGGCGCCGACCTCTTGCTTTATGCTCCGCTAGATACTGCCTTTTCGACCAATGAGGAAGAAGAATGTCCATGGATCGGCGACCGATTGCCGGAGGAAATGACGACCAACGCTTATATTCGAGATGGCGAAGTCGTCGGTATGGGCGCGGAAAATCCCAAAGGCTACGCCGCTTGCACGATCGCGGCGGCGCAGGCGATCAAAGCGGTGGGCGTGCCGCTGCAAGGTTCACTATTAGTCGGATTGGGATCGGGAGGCATGCCGACGAACCGGCGGCCGTCGTTTCCCAAATTCAACGCCGGGCAAGGCGCGGGGTGCGCTTTCATGTTAGAGCAGGGTGTGCGCGGCGATTTTGCGATCATCGCCAAACCCGGCTGGTCGGTGGCGTGGGAAGAAGTCGGACTCTGCTGGTTTAAAGTCATCGTGCGTGGAAATTTGAACTACACCGGTGTTCGCCATGTCGTCAAAGGGAAAAACCCCATCGTCCACGCCGCCAAGGTCATCGCCTTGCTGGAAGAATGGTTTCCGGAGTACACAAAGAAAAACACTTCCGGGCTGGTGGCGCCGCAGGGTTCGATCAATGCGATTCAAGCGGGTTGGACTCATAAACCGGCATTCGTTCCGGCGGCTTGTCATTTTTATGTCGATCTGAGAATTAGTCCGCGTGTAAGTCCCGTGGACGCGAAGCGCCAATTTGGCGAAGCGATCGAGCGAATCGTCAAGACCAACCCCGATTTGTCTATCGAGTGGGAAATGATTCTCAGCATCCCGGGTAGCCTCACTGATCCGGACAACTGGATCGTGCAATCGTGCATGCGTGCGTGGGAGTTCGTAGAAGCAAAAAAACATACACCGCGCACGGGAACCAGCGGCGCCACCGACGCCAATATCCTGCGCGCCGCGGGGATTCCGACCGCACGTCTCGGCATGCCGCGTCTTGCGGCGCCGGGCGGTGAGCAGCGCAGCGTGTTCTCCATGGAGAAAAGCAACATTGCCGGCATGAAACAACTGACAAAATGTTTGGTCTACACGGCCGTCGATACCTGTACTCGGAATCGTCAAGAAGTTCTCCA
>VBKX01000076.1:0-6535 GCA_005879435.1 Deltaproteobacteria bacterium | reverse complement strand
CTCAAGTCGCGAACGAGTCCGTGGCCGCGTTACGATGAGGCCGCGTTGGGGTTTCGCGACTATTGGTATCCGGCGATGATGTCTCACAAACTGCGCCGTCGTTCCGTTGGGCTGCAAATCCTCGGCGAAAGGCTGCTCTTCATCCGCCACCAAGGAAAATGTTTTGCGCTTGAGAATCGATGTGCGCACCGGGGCATGCCGCTTGACATCGGCCGGTGCGAATTTCCTGGCACCAACACGATCACCTGCCGATATCATGGCTGGACCTACGATGTTGCCAATGGAATGTGCGTCGCGGCGTTGACCGATGGTCCGGATTCGCCGATCGTCGGCAAAGCGAAAGTAAAAACCTATCCGATCGAAGAGCGCAAAGGATTGATCTGGGTTTATATCGGCGACGGTGAACCGCCGCCGCTTGAAGAGGATTTGCCCGAGGAGCTCTTGCGTGCGGACGCCGTATTCGGCGTTCGAGTCACCATGCGAGCCGGCAAGTGGCGGTTGGCGGCGGAGAATGGACTTGATCCTTCGCACGCGGCCTATCTTCACCGCAACTCATGGCTCACGCTGTTGCGAAAATTTCCCGCCGCCAAGACCAACGTGTCGCCTCAAATTGCCGACCAATGGGTCGGCTACACGCAAAGTGCGCCGATCATGGAAGCCGACTATCCCGGCCTCGGCAAATGGCCGAACGGCGAATGGTGGAAGTGGCCGCGCAAAGGGTCACCGACAAAAACTCAATTGCGGCTACCCGGCTATCTGCGCGTCAACCCCTTTCCTGCTCCGGGCATCGTCCATTTCGAATGGTATGTGCCGGTGGATGAACGGCATCATCGCTATTTTCAATTCTCGGTCAAATGGACTAAGGGGCTCAAGGCGTTTCGTTTCCAACTCGCCTACTGGTTGTGGTGGCGGTGGCTGGCGCATGTGCAGTTCAATGGTCAGGATGCTCGGATGGTGAAGTTGATGGATCCCTTCTATGCCGAAGAAGACGGCTGGAGGCGGGAGAAACTCTATCGACCCGATGTCGGGCTGACCACGTGGAGGAAACATTGTCACGACCACGCGCGGGCCGTACAAAAGATCGCCGGCGTTCCGTATGAGCCGCGCACGGAGACGCTCTAACCTGTTTTCGACCGGATGATCGTCATGCGCATGGGATGGAATATCGGCGGCAGTAATCGAGGCGGAAAGCGATGCTAGGACTCGGCTTGGCGGTGTCGCATGCGCCGTCCATGTTTCGCAGTCTGGAACATTGGCCGCTGATTCACCGGGTGCTCACCGACGGCGTGCCACAACCGCGGGAAATCGAAAAAGAAACCCCGGCGGTTCTGCAAAGTTATATCGATCGAATCAATCTCGGTTTCGAGGCGCTTAAGAAGCAGCTCGAAGCATTCAAGCCCGATGTTCTTTTGGTCGTCGGCGATGATCAAGGCGAGGTTTTTACCGAAGCGAATATGCCGACCTATGCGCTGTTCACCTGCGCCGAGGTTCACGGCTCCATCAATATCGGGCTCATCGGCGAGCCGGAGGAAGAGAACCATGTTACGTTGCGCTGCGCTGCCGATTTAGCGCTTCATCTACTCGGCGCGCTCAAGCGCGAAGGATTCGACGTTTCGGAGAGTAAGGAGCTCAAGCCGCTCGGCCGGCCTAAGAGAGGGCTTGGCCACGCATTCACGCGTCCCGTCGTCAAAGTCACGCCGCAATTAAATGTTCCGGTCATTCCACTACACGTGAATTGCTATTTCGCGCCGATGCCGCCGGCTCGCCAGTGTTACGAACTCGGTCTGACGATCGCTCAGGCGCTTAAAGATCGACCCGAAAGGGTCGCGATCATGGCGTCCGGCGGACTTTCTCACGATCCGCGCGGACCGCGCGCCGGTTGGATCGATACATCTTTGGATCGCTGGGTGCTCGAACAGTTGCGCTCCGGAAACGCCGAAAGATTGTGTCATCTGTTCGAGTTCGATTCCGACACATTGCGCAGCGGCACCGGCGAGATCAGAAGTTGGATTGTCGTCGCCGGTGCATGCGGCGGGACGCGCGCCGCCATTGTCGATTATATCCCGGCGCATCACGCTGTGACGGGACTCGGGTTCGCCTATTTCAATTTATCGACGTAGAAGAATCGATGGCTAACTCGGACGAGGACAATTGTGAGTAAGCAACAGAAAGTGAAAACGCCGCTACGCAACGTCGCCGGCACCGGCAAAGCCGGAGTGCGCTATCGGCAAGAGGCGCTAGAGTCTTTCTATGACGGCTTCAAGGCAGCGGGAATCGACTTCGCGGTTTTCCTCCCCGACAGCATGCTCGACGGCGTCGAGCAGTAGATTATCGAGCGCGGAGATATCGAAGCCTATCAGTGCTCGCGCGAGGACGAAGGCATCGCAATGGCCATGGGCGCTTTTTTGGTCGGCAAACGGCCGGTGGCGTTGATGGAGGGTTCGGGAATCGGCATGTCGGCGTTGATTCTTGCCCGTGGGATTGTCCAGAAGACCCCGACGATGTTGATCATCGGCCACAACAGCACCCTCGGTGAGCGCTACGATTATCACGGCGCGACGCGACTCGTTGCGGAGCCGGTGCTGCGCGCTCTCGATATTCCCTATCATGTTCTTTTCGATCCGGGCGATATCCGCAAGGTCATCGTCGAGGCGCAGGCGACTATCGAAGGGCAACGGTTACCGTTCGGTATTCTAGTGCCGAGCCACGTTATTCGCGAGATCGGAGAGAGCCGATGAACCGAACCGAGGTTCTCCACCACATCGCGAAACTGCGCAACGGCGCTCCGATGATCATCAGTCCCGGCTTGGCGAACTACCCGATCGCCGAGGCGAAAGATGAGCCGCTGACGATCTATAATATGGATATGCCTTACACGACGCCGATGGCTCTTGGGATGGCCCTCGGTTGGCCCGAGCGCAAAGTTATATCGATCGAAGGCGATGGATCGTTGCTCGCCGGACCGGGTGTATTGTCGACCGTTGCCCGCTATCGACCGAAAAATCTTTTGATGTTTGTCTTCGATAATGGCGCGTACCTGACGACGGGTTCGGGCAAAGCTCCGACAACGACCGCCTTCGGCACCGATATCGAACAATTGGGACGCGCAGCCGGTTTGCAGAACACGCGCACCGTGCATGATCTTGACGCGGCAAAGGATGTCATCAGCGCTGCGTTCACCCAGATCGGACCTTGGTTGATCGTTGCCAAAGTGGACAAACAAGATCGTCCCGCCGAACGCGGGCCGCATACGCTGCCGATGTACGTTTACGAGGCCGGTTTGATCTTTCACCGAGCGGCATTGAAAGAAAAGTCAGCCAAGAAATAGCGCCAATAGGTCCGGCATAAAAAGGGAGTGTCCTATGTTTAGGTCGAGCTTTCATAAAATGATCTTAGCAGCATTGCTGATATTGATTGGAGCCGCGCATGGGCAATGCCAGGAATGGAAAACGAAGTGGGACAGAGTTCTGGCTGACGCCAAGAAAGAGGGGAAAGTTTCCGTGGCAGGGCCTCCGGGCACGGCCTATCGCGACGTCATGAGAGGTTTCGAGAAAAAGTATCCCGAGATCGCGCTCGAATTTCAAAGTTTTACCCCGTCGAACTTTACCGCGCGGTTTTCCAAAGAGCGTCAGGCGGGACAGTATCTTTGGGATATCTACGTAACCGGCCCCACCGGTTTTGATATCTCGGCGAAAAAAGCGGGAGAGTTGGATCCGATCCGGCCGCTTTTTGTTCTTCCCGAAGTGCTCGACGAAAAAGCGTGGTTCGGCGGATTCGACAAAGCATTTTTAGATTCGGAAAAAAAATATATTTTCGCGTTTCAAGCGCAGATTACGCCGCAAGTTTTGATCAACCGGGAATTTGTTTCAGAGAAAGAGTTGAATAGCATCAAAGGCCTCTTGGATCCCAAATGGAAGGGCAAGATCGCCATCAACGACCCGCGGGTGGACGGCGCCGGCAACGGTCGTATCGCGTTGTGGGCGGGGCAGTTGGGCGAAGAATTTGTCCGCAACTTGCTCAAGCAGGATCTGACGCTGACGCGCGATGACCGTCAGCTCGCCGACTGGCTGGCGCGCGGCAAATTTCCCATCGCCATCGGTGTGAACGACACCGATATCGCCGAACTGCAGAAGTTGGGTGTGGGAGCGAAAGTCGAACCGCTGGGCGGCAAGTTGGCCGAAGCGTGGCGGCTAAGCACGGGCTGGGGCGCCGCGCGTTTGGTGAACAAAGCGCCGCACGTCAATGCCGCCACGGTTTACGTCAACTGGCTCCTGTC
The DNA here is from genome assembly GCA_005879435.1 of Deltaproteobacteria bacterium. Lineage (GTDB taxonomy): Bacteria > Desulfobacterota > Binatia > UBA9968 > UBA9968 > DP-20. Next base: position 2,259 of record VBKX01000076.1, on the reverse strand, counting down.
CAAGGAAGGACAAGCTGCGTGGGCGAGCACGGTGTCGCGGCCGAGTCGCCGTGTCGATGTTCCGCGCGTCGCCGGCATGTCGCCGGAGGCCGGGGTCGATTACTTCGACATCGATCGCGAGGAGCGAGTTCCACTACGAGACAAAGCGCAAGAAATCTCAAAGTCCGTGCTGCGCTAATAGACGCGCCGTGGCCACTGAGATCTTTCAAAAATGCTGGGAGCGCCGGGCGAGCTGCCGCGTAAAAAGAAATTTTGCAGTAGAATGAGGCGGGTTGTAACGCGTGCTTAAAGGCGCCACGCCGTTCGAGTAGAGCTTGTCCGCTCTAAACCGTCGCTGATTCGAATCTATATTTTTAGCAACTTCGTGGCAGTCATCAGTTAAATCCTGAATTTTCCTTTCGATCCGTGTCCGCCGTTCAATCACACTCATTCAGCCTGCAAGGTTTTGTCTATTGGCTGGTATTGGGAATCGTTCTATTCGCCGTCCTCTATCCGGCCGGCGTGATTATTTTCAGCAGCTTTGAAACGCCGGGTGAAAAACTCGTTTCCGGGTTCGGCCTGCAAGCTTGGAAAATTGCGTTTGCCGATCCGGCGATCCTATCGGCGATCTGGAACACGCTGACGATCACCCTAGCGCGCCAAGCGATCGCGTTGCCCATCGCGATACTGCTCGCATGGGTGATCGCGCGAACCGACGTTCCCGGCGCAACGACGCTCGAATTTCTGTTCTGGTTGGGTTATTTTCTCCCACCCCTGCCGGTCACGATGGGCTGGATTCTTCTCTTGGACCCCGATTATGGCGTGCTCAACCGGTGGCTTACGCAGTTGCCGTTCGTGACCAAGGCGCCGTTTAACATTTATTCGTTTTGGGGCATTGTCTGGGCGCATCTGACCACGTCGACGATCGCCGTGGAGGTGATGCTCTTAACTCCCGCGTTTCGCAACATGGATGCGACGCTCGAGGAGGCGTCTCTGGTGTCGGGCGCGGGAGTTGTTCGAACGATCACAAGAATTGTCGTGCCGCTGCTGACGCCGATCGTCGGCGTGGTGCTGCTGCTCGGCATTGTTCATTCGCTTCAAGCTTTCGAGTTAGAATTGGTTTTGGGATTTCCATTTCGTTTCTATGTTTTCAGCACGCAGATTCACTGGCTGTTGAATCAACAGCCGCCGCAATTTGCCGCCGCCACGGCGTTGGGCAGCACGATATTGTTTCTGATGGTGCCGCTGATAGCTCTACAGCGCAGGACCGTCGCGCGGCGCAGCTTCGCCACCGTGGGCGGCCGCTACAAAGGCCACAAGCTAAGTTTGGGAAATTGGCGCTGGCCAGTTTCTGTTGTTCTGCTCGCGATCGCTTTGCTCATCACGCTCATTCCGCTGCTATTTTTAACCCTCGCATCTTTCATGGCGCGCTTCGGTTATTTCAGCGTTGCCAAGCCATGGACTGCGGTGCATTGGAGCCGGGTGATCGAGGATTCGGTATTTCTCGATTCCCTGAAAAATACCTTGGTGCTGGCCGGCGCGACGGCGCTCGTATCGGTGGTGCTGTTCACACTGATCGCTTACATCGTTATCCGCACCAATTTTGCCGGCCGCGCCGCTCTCGACTTGGTGTCTTGGTTGCCCTCTACTCTGCCGGGAATCATTCTCGGTTTGGGACTGCTGTCCGTGTTTCTCGGCACGCCGTTTCTACGGCCGTTGTACGGATCCATGTTTCTCCTGATCGTCGCGACGGTTATCTCGAGCATGACCCTCGGTGTTCAAGTGATCAAAGGCGCGTTGACGCAGTTGGCGGTGGAGCTCGAAGAGGCGGCGAGAGTTGCCGGCGGGTCGAGTTGGAATAGCTTCCGCGATATTGTTTTGCCGCTCATCACGCCGACCTTGTTGCTCGTCGGGACTCTGAGCTTCATTGCCGCGGCGCGAAACGTGAGCACGGTGGCGCTCATTTCGACGAGTCGCACGCGGCCGCTGTCCTTGCTGCAACTCGACTTCTTGGTGGAGTCGCGCTACGAAAGCGCCGCGGTCATCGGCATCATCGTGGTTGCGTTGACGGCCGGCGTTGCCTTGGTATCGCGTCTACTGGGTTTGCGGACCGGGATTGAACGTTAAGATTCAGCGGTCGCAATTATGATTTGCCGCTTCAGCTTAAGGATTGATCCATGAAAAGAAAAAAAATCGTCGGCAGGTCGATTCCAAGAGCAGAAAGCGTCGAGAAAGTGGCAGGCCGGGCAGTGTATGCTGTCGATGTAGTCTTTCCCGATA
>VBKX01000527.1 GCA_005879435.1 Deltaproteobacteria bacterium | reverse complement strand
AATATGTTTTAGCGTCGCCTAAGTCAAGATATAGTCGTCAACGATTTCATTACTCTACACAAAACTCCCATCCCGCATATTGTAGACTTTTTTGAAATGCTCGACGGCCTTGGGATCATGGCTCGCCATAATCACCGTCTTGCCGTATTTCTCGGCGAGCGACAGAAAAAGCGCCGTGATTGTTTCAGTGTTGCCGGTATCCAGATTTCCTGTCGGTTCATCGGCGAGAATGAGCGCGGGGTCATTGGCCAATGACAGCGCCACGGCGACCCGTTGTTGCTCGCCGCCGCTCAGCTCCTCCGGACGTTTGTTCGCTTTGGCGCCCAGGCCGACCATTTGCAACAAGCCGTCGACGCGCTGCTTACGCTGCGCCGCATCGACGTCGGCGATCAGCATCGGCAACTCCAAGTTCTCGCCCGCCGTGAGCGTCGGAATGAGATTGAAAAACTGAAAAACAAAGCCGACTTTGTGAAGCCGGTATTTTTCCAGATCACGCTCGGAAAGTGCCGCGAGCTTCTGGTCGCCGACGAGAATGTCACCGCCGGTCGAATGGTCGACTCCACCAAGAAGATTGAGCAGCGTTGTCTTGCCGCAACCTGACGGCCTTCAACGCCCGCACTTCCTCTGCGGAAGTTTCATAGGCCTTTGTCAGCTTGGCGACTTTGACCGGCACGCCGCGATTCTTGAAAAAACCGTTCTCCGCCATGATGTCCTCCGAAGTCACAATGATGAGAGTGATGAAATGATGGAGTACTGGAGTGATGCACTCGGCCTACCCATTACTCCATCACTCCATTACTCCAGTGCCCCACTCCGTTATCCTTCCGTCATGCTCGTGCGCGCCGAGCGGCGGAATACCCACAGGCTAAAAAGCAACGCAATAGTCACGACAACCGCCAGTAATCCGAGGCTGATCCACACCGTCCAGGCGGAAATAACTAAATGCGTCGGCAGAAGATGAACCACGGATTTCAGTTCGCGCAGGCTCCAGATCAAATTCGTCAAACCGAAGCCGGCGGCGCCCGCAACCAATAGACCCACGACAAGACCGAGCAAGGCCGGCGCGAGCAGGCTCGAAGCAAAGAACCTGAAGAGCAACACCGGCGACACGCCGCGCACGCGCAGCAACCCTAAAGTGCGGCGGTCTTCGAGGTAATTCGTCAAGGCGATGGCGAGAATCGCGATCAGCGCCAAGAGCACGCCACCGATGAGATAGATCCGCATGTTCTCCAGCGCGAGAAAGATAAACATATCGCCGCCGACCTTCTTCAGCTCGCGCTTGAGCTCGCGCACTTCCAGTGGACGAGATTTGAGCGTTTGCGACAGAGACTTCACAATCGCTTGAGCGTCGCCGTCCGGTTTCACCCGCACGAGCAAGAGAATGCGCGGAATCAGAACTTTAAGATTGGCCACTCGCGGGTTGTCCATCGTTCCGACGAGATAGGCGTCGGTGCTGGAAAGATAGTTCAAGTAATCGATGCGCGCCGAGACATAACTCTGCCGATCGGAAATGCTGCGCGGCGGCATGCCGGGAAGAAAGCCGACGATGCCGCTCGCGGGTACCAACACCGGTTTTTTGCTCAGATCGGCGCCCAACAGCACCGGCTCCCCCGCGCTCAGGTTCCAAAACGCCGCCACCGGTGGCGACGCCGCAATCGTTTGACCCTTTAATTCCGTGATCACCTCGCTGAACTTCCCGGTGACTCCCAGTTTTTCTTCGAAGATGGTGTTTTTCAAATAGCGCTGTGGATCGTCGATCAGATAAAGCGGGACGCCGCTGAGCCCGTATCCCGGAAAGAAAAAACCGGGCAGGATCGCTTCAAAAATATATTCAGTGGACGTCACGGCCGGGTTTTGAAACGCTGCTAATCGTTCCTTCAGTACGGCGCGGATGGCTTGAACCTGGCCGCCGAGTCCTTGCTCGAGCTGTTCCGCCGACACCAGATCGGTGGGACTAATCGACACGTGCAGTTCGCTGCCGACTTGCACCGTGGCGCCGCGCAGCGCTTTGTCTTCGAAAGACTTGGACGCGATGCTCGGATACAAGCTCACGCTCGCCATCAGGCCGACAATCAGAAGAAAACTCGAAATCCGGTGCGGCTTGAGCGACATATGCTTGAGCGACAGCGCACGCAGCTTGCCGCCGACGAAGTAAGTGACCGAGCTGAGCAGCCAGCTGATCAATTGGCGCTGCGCGACGAGCAGCGCGACCAGACCGTAAACGAAAAGCGGTAGGGCGATGAAATCGAGCGCCCGATCGAGCATGGTCGCGGCTTGAACAAATTGAGTCCACGCCGAGCTGTCTTCCTCGCCGGCGGCGAGATACGACGACAAACTGTAATCGGCGATCCAGCCGACAATCTTGTAAGCGCCGATCAAGAGCGCGAGCCATTCCAGCGCAGCGAAACCGCTGCGCGCGTGGCTCAGCTCCGACACCGCCACGCGGCGCGACGCCTCGAGCGGTGAAATCGTCGTCGCATAACGAATCAGCTTGCGGCTGATCAGTAGGACCAGCGCTAAACCGACGATCAAGAACAACAACACCAGCAGCGGTCCCTGGACGCGTGAGAGGGTGGTCCAGGACAGCACGCCGCCTTCGTAAACATACAGCGGAATGAGTGTTCCCAGCGTCAGTCCGATGATGCCGCCAATCAGCCCGCCAAGCCCGATCGAGATCAATAGACTTTGGCCGAGCAGTTTTCCCGGCACGCCGCGCAGGCGCATGAGACCGAGCTTGCGCCGCTCATTGAGAATCAGCAGTGACGAAAGATTCGACGCGAGCATCCAGGCGATCGCGAGCAGGGGAATAGCAATCAGCAGCGTCGCCAAGCCGATCAGGCGGGAGATCTCGGCCATGCGTTTGAGCAAGACAAGAATCGCATTGTCCA
>VBKX01000001.1:2254-3137 GCA_005879435.1 Deltaproteobacteria bacterium | reverse complement strand
GCTTCAACCGATTCCGCCGCGAATTGTAAAGACAGGACCGGTCTTTGAAAACACCATGGCCGGCGACGCCGTCGACGTACTGAAATTTCCAGTGCCGAAAGTTCATGAGCTCGATGGCGGCCGCTTTATCGGTACGGCGTGCATCGCTATCACGCGCGATCCCGATGAAGGCTGGCTCAATCTCGGCACCTATCGCGCCATGGTACATGACGAAAAATCCGTGGGGCTCTTCATGTCGTCCGCCGGCAAGCATGGGCGTATGCACATGGAAAAATATTTTAAGCAGGGCAAGCCCTGTCCCGTCGTCTTGTGCGTTGGCCAAGACTCGCTGCTGCTTTTGGCCGCAGGCAATCCCATCGAGCTTGGTTATTCGGAGTACGACTACTGCGGCGGCATCAGAGGCAGACCTTATGATCTCGTCGAGGGTCCAGTCACCGGCCTGCCTTTTCCGGCGCATGCCGAAATCGCTATCGAAGGCTTTCTCCATTCCGGCGACATCAAGCCCGACGGACCCTTCGGCGAGTGGCTTGGATACTATGGCACACGCATGGAGGACACGCCGGTGCTGCGCATCGAGCGTATTTATCACCGCAACGATCCGATCCTCTGCGTCGCGCGGCCGGGCCGCCCGCCGACGGATTACTCGCTCTCCAAAGGAATGATTCGCTCCGCGCAGCTTTGGGACCGCGTCGAGAAAGCCGGCTTGCCCAATGTTAAAGGCGTGTGGTCGCTCGAATCCGGCATCGGCAGTCTGTTCAACGTGATCTCGATCAAACAAGCCTATCCCGGTCATTCGCGTCAGGCGCTTTTCCTCGCGTCTCAGTCCCTCGGCGGCGCTTACAACGGGCGCTTCGTCGTAGTTGTGGACGAAGACATCGATCCG
>VBKX01000001.1:439-2223 GCA_005879435.1 Deltaproteobacteria bacterium | reverse complement strand
GAAATCATCCGCCGCGCGGCAAGCGGTTCCCTGGATGTTTGTATTCCGCCCGAGAACAAAGGCCATAGTTCGCGCTGCCTGATCGACGCCTGCATGCCTTACGAACGGCGCCATCAGTTTCCACCCATCGCCGAATCGAGCGAAGAATTGAAAAACCAAGTCCGAGCCAAATGGCGTGAGACCATCTATGAATAAACAACTTCTTGCTACCAACTCGCCGCAGCAAAATTTCCCCCTTTGGAAAAGGGGGATCAAGGGGGATTTTCTTCAAGTAACAAAGTCATCGGCAATTCTGAAAATCTCCCCTAGCCCCTCTTTTTCAAAGAGGGGAACTCCGGACGTTTGCGCGCGGCGCACTCCTTCGCTTGTAATCGCCAGCGTTCTGCTTTTCTCATTTCTGCTATTCTTTCCAAGGCTGCTCCCCGCTCAAGAACCACTGCGCGCCGGCACCATCTTCAGCGCCACGCAGGCGCCCCTCTGGGCGGCAAAGGAAGGACACTACTTCGAGAAGTATGGAATCAAGAACCTCGAAGTCATCCAGTTCTCCGGCGGCCAGCCTGTGACCCGTGCCTTGATCGGCGGCGATATTCAGATCAGCACCATCATCATTGCCAGAACCGTTGGCGTGTTTCCCTACACGCTCTATGTCGGCAAAGATATTCGCGACGCCGCTGAATTGAAGGGGAAAAAGGTCGCGGTGAGCACAGTCGGCGGTTCAGGTTACGTGGCGATGCAATACGCGCTTAGAAAAATTGGCTTGGATCCGGACAAAGACGTCGCCATGTTGCAGATCGGTGACTTCGGCACGCGCTTGGCGTCGCTCGCCGCTGGAACGATTCAGGGGACGCTGCTTCTTCCGCCGTTCACTTTGCGGGCGCGCGAGCTCGGCCTTCGCCCGCTCTACGATCTGGTCGGCAGCGGCATTCAATATCCGATCAACCAGATCACCGCGCGGCAAGCGTTCATCAAGTCGCAGCGCGAAACCGTGAAGAACTTCATGAAGGGATTTGTTGCCGGTCTGGCCCGCTTTCGCACGGATCGCGAATTCGGCGCCAAAGTGTTGGGTAAAAATCTACGGGAAACCGATCCCAAGATTCTTCAGGAGACTTACGATTTTTGGCTGAAAGTATTTCCCAGAGTTCCCAACCCCGGTCCTGAAGATGCAACGGTCTTTCTGGAATTCATGCAGATTAAAGAGCAGCACGACTGGCGTGAATTTGTCGACACCAGCGTGATGGACGAATTGGCGCGGGAAGGATTTCTCAGCAGCGTCTACAAATAGCGAAAGAGGTTTTATGAAGCCCATCGCAAGCATCCTGGTAGCCTTGAGCATTCCGCTATTTTTCGATGCCGGATTGGCCCAAGACCTCACCAAGGCCAAGCAAGAAGGACGGATCGTCTTTTACACCTCGTGGGGACCGAGCGATGCCGACTACGTCGTCAAAGGTTTCGAGAAAAAATATGCGCCGCTCAGAGTCGAAACCGTGCGCGCCAGCAGCGAGAGAACTCTGACTCGTCTCTTGAGTGAGCACCGCGCCAATACGTTTCTTGGCGATGTCGTCGCCGTCAGCGGTATTCAGTCGGAAATTCTAAAAGAGAAAGGCTCGCTCGACCGATATCAATCCCCGGAGGCGGCGAATTTTCCCACCGATTGGCGCGACCCGGATGGATACGGCGTCGGCCTGCATCAAACGATTTATGTCATCGGCTACAACTCTCGGCTGGTTTCACCCGAAGCCGTCCCGAGAAGCTACGAAGACCTGCTGCAGCCTCGCTGGAGAGGC
>VBKX01000001.1:0-426 GCA_005879435.1 Deltaproteobacteria bacterium | reverse complement strand
TGATGAAAGTGCGCAGCAAAGAAAAAGGCTTGGAATATTGGCGCCGGCTCGCGGAGCAGCAGATCAATTTTCGCAAAGGCTACACGTTGATCAGTGAGCTGGTGTCGGCCGGCGAGTTTCCCGCCGCGGTGTCGCTGTATCAGCATCGCGTCGATGAATACATCGAAAAAGGCGCGCCGCTTCAGTGGGTTGCGCCGAATCCTTTGATCGGCGGAGATCCCAATAAAATATCGCTGTTAAAGAATGCGTCACGACCGAACGCGGCCAAACTGTTTATCGATTTCATGCTGTCGATGGAAGGCCAAAAGCTGCTGCAGGACAAAGGCCGGAGTCCGGGACGGATCGGCATAGGCGCGAAAAATCCTCGTCTCAAGGGAGCGAAGATTTTCACGTTGCACGTAAATTCCGATGAATACGAACAGCTCG
>VBKX01000079.1 GCA_005879435.1 Deltaproteobacteria bacterium | reverse complement strand
GATGAGGGATCGTGGTGGCCATAGTCGGTACCGATCATCAGACTGTCTTCACCCGCGTGGCTCAAGACGTAGGGGAGATCGTCGGTGTTCTCGCAGGCCACCCACATATTATTTGCCGCGAGCGCGTCGCTCGGAAACGATTTACCCTGGCGCCGATAGCGGTCGGCTAGATCGTTCAGAACATAGGGCACCCATTGCGCGCTGACCTCGACGAAGCCCCAGCGGACTTGCGGGAACTTTTTCGGCAACTCTTTTTCGATCAGCGTATGACACGCGCCGACGACGGCCAGCTTGAACTTGGTAAAACTCGTGTCGTCGGCGAAGAAGTCGTGATGGAGGAAACTGCCGTTGGCCGAATGGACGCAGACCGGCAGGTCAAGATCGCCCGACATCTCCCAGAGCGGATAAAAATAAGGCGCGCCGAGCGCGCGTTCGCACTCCAGGCCGCGCATGAAGATGCCGCAGGCGCCGTTGGTCTTGGCCCACTCGAGCTCGTCCCGCACCGAGGCCGGCGATTTTTCCAAGAGACGAAGCGGCGGTTTTGCACACAGCGCGCTCGCAGTCGACTTCCTGCACGATCGGGCGAAGAAAAAGCGTGGGATAAAGCACCTGGGTCTCGATGCCGAGCTCGTCCATGTGTGCGAGGCGCGCCTGGACGCTGAGCATTTCGCGCGACTCCTGCGAGGTGTCGGTGCCGATGTTGCGGTCTTTGCCATGGGCACGGCCCTCGATTACCCAGAAGTCGCGCACGGGAATACCTTCGTTACTGCGCAGTTCCGCGCCGAAGCTCTGCGTCATCAGTTGCGGCGTAAACCGGCGTTCGTCGTCTTCGAGATAGCTCCAAGTTTGCATCGTCTCGATCACATGAGCGTCGGCGTCAATGGCTCTCATCAGCTACCTCCATGACATGACTGCGACTCGTACGCGAGTTTGGCAGGTTTCTATGAGACGTTTTCACGATTGTCACCGCGCATGCAAGACCTGCCCGACGGTAACCGCCAACCGGGTAACGATCGGAAAGCACTCGCCCTCTTCAGTTCTCCTTCCCATCACGTAAAATAAGTGCCAGCGGCATTAACTTATTTCACAGTCCACTCGTCTAAGCAGATTGCACCGGGTGAATTGTGACTCGCTGCCGAAAAACCTAGGAACACTCGTGCCTAAAAACGTACGGCCTCCCGGATGGATCACGCGCTTTTACCGGCGGCTCGCGCACTACTTCAAGGGTTTGATCGATCCCGCCTTGAGTACGCGGGCCAGGATTTTTTTAGCCGCGAAGGGACTGGCGGCATTGGGTGCGCTCGGATTGGCAGTTTTGTCCGCGTACGCGATCATTCTAATTCCATTCACACCGAGTATTTCCGACATCCGCAAAGCCAAGATCGATCAACCCAGCCTGTTGATTTCAGCCGATGGCAAACGCCTGGCTATCCTGAAGCCGATGAATCGCGAATGGGTCCGGTTAAATCAAGTGTCACCGCACGTGATCAATGCTCTCATCGCCACGGAAGATCACCGCTTCTATCAACACTATGGTGTTGATTTGCTGCGCATGGCGTCTGGACTCCTGCGCGCCTTCGGCGGCGATCCGGAGGGCGGTTCGACGCTCACTCAGCAACTGGCGCGTAACCTATATCCCAAGGAGATTGGCCGAAAGCGGACGATCACGCGAAAACTAAAAGAGACGATCACGGCGATCAAAATCGAATACGCTTACACCAAAAAAGAGATCCTGGAAATCTATCTCAACACGATTCCATTTTTGTACAATGCCTTCGGTATCGAAATGGCGGCGCGCACCTATTTCGATAAGCCGGCGCAAAAACTCAATGTCCTTGAAAGCGCCACCTTGATTGCCATGTTGAAAGGCACCAGCTATTACAATCCGGTGCTCAATCCCGATCGCGCGCTCGAGCGACGCAATGTGGTGCTGTCGCAAATGGTCAAGCGCGGCGTGTTGAGCCAGAGCGATTTCGACCGGCTAAAGGCTAGACCGATAAGCCTCGATTTCGAACGCCAGCCGGACGCTATCGGCCCGGCCCCTCATCTCGCCACTCAGATTCGTAAATGGCTGATCGACTGGGCGGACCGTAATGATCATGACATTTACTCCGACGGATTGCGTATCTACACCACGATCGATTCCCGTTTGCAGGCAGCGGCCAACCAAGCCGTGCATCGCCAGATGGAAGCCCTGCAGGCGGTGGCCGACGTCGAGTGGGGAATGAGTTCCGGAGGATTGATCTCGTCGGAAGCGAACGTGTATCTCGATCTGCGCCGCCGTATCCAACCTTTCGGCTATTTCTGGAAAACCAAACCCGGCTTGGTTGACACCTTCATTCGAGAATCCGCCTCGTATCGCAGCGCGGTCGATGGCGGAACCGCGCCGAACGATGCCCTGGCGCAGCTCAAAAGAAACAAAGAATTTATGGCAAAACTCCGCGCCGACAAAACGCGCTTGCAAGCTGGCTTCGTCGCCATCGATCCCCTCACCGGTCATGTCAAGGCGTGGGTCGGCAGCCGTGACTTCAAAACCGACGAGTTCGACCACGTAGCACAAGCGCGGCGGCAACCGGGCTCGACATTCAAGCCGTTCGTGTACGGCGCTGCGCTCGAGCAAGGAATGTCGCCGGACAAGCGGTTTATCGACCAAGCCGTGGAAGTTCCGCTGTCTAACGGCACCGTGTGGCGTCCGACCGATCTGTCGGAACCGACCGGCCGCTCGATGAGCGCGCGCGAGGGCCTCATCTATTCGAAAAACACGATTACGGTCCAGGTCATGCAGGAGACAGGCCCGAGAAGAACCGCGGAGCTGGCGCGCCGCATGGGCGTCAACCAAAGCAGGCTCGACGAAGTTCCCGCCTTGGCGCTCGGCGCAAGTCCGGTCACGCCGCTGGAGATGGTTTCCGCGTACAGCACCCTTGCGGCCCGCGGCCAATACCGCCAGCCGATTTTTATCACGCGCATCACCGATAGAAACGGCAACGTACTGGCCGACTTCAACCCCGAAAGCCATTTTGTGCTGTCCGAGAAAATCGTGGGCGATTTGGTCAACATGCTGCGCGATGCTGTCGATCTCGGCACCGGACAAGTCATTCGGGCGCGCTTCGGCTTGCGCGCCGATCTTGCGGGGAAGACCGGCACCACGCAAAAAAATACCGACGGCTGGTTTATCTTGATGCATCCGCGACTGGTCGCCGGCTCGTGGGTCGGCTTTAACGACTCCCGGATCACCATGCGCAGCAATTACTGGGGAGAGGGTGGGCACAACGCCGTACTCCTGGTGGGAGATTTTTTTCAACGCGCATTCGACGCCCGGCTGATCGACGACGGCGCTCGTTTCCCCTACGGCGACATACTGAAGGGCCTGTTCGGGGAACCGGCTAAGCCATCGCCGCGCCGCGATCTACCGCGCGAAACGCCGCGGGTCGAAGAGCCGCCACTGGAAAGAAATCGGTTGGACGATGCGCTAGAGCAGAGGAGACTGGAAAGACAACGCGAGAAGGAGCGACTGATGGATCTTCTAAGGCAGAAGCGCGAACAGCGCGAGCGGCTGGAATGAAATCGATAGTTAAAAAAATACCGCGACAAGCCGGGTTGTTATTTTCGCTCGCTAACTCGCGCGGCAAATGTAAAAAAACCGGCTTTCCGCTCTTGAACTTTTGAACGATTGAAACGTTTGGAACCGTTTTCACTCATTCGAGCAAGAACGGTTTGATCGTTCTAAACGCTCTTCGAGTATCCGCTAGTGCCCCGCGCTTGCCCGCTGCTTGGTCTCCAGGCTCAGTCCCACGATGAAGGCCGGATTCACCGTCGACATCGTATAGATTTCGTCGGCCGTGCAACCGAAAGCCGCCATGTAGCCGCGCAAGAGTCGGAGCGACTCCACCGAATTGGGAAACAGCGGCTCGCCCGCGTCCGATGACAGCGTGCAGTGCTCCGGGCCCACCGTGCGAATGGCTTTGTACATGTTCGCTGGGTCGATGCCGAGGAGCGGCGACAACTCGTCGAAGGTGAAATTGAGCCACAGGTCGGCGGCGGCCGCATCTTTCATTTCTTCGATGGTCAGACTGACGAAGGGGCTGAAGGGATGGTCGACGACGCCTCTCTTGAAACCGATCTTCTGGCTGAACTCCGCCATGGCTTTGAACTCGGGCTTGGTCGGATGGCCGAAAAAGATCGCGGCATTTTGTTCGTGAGCCATGCGAAAGATTTCCTCGATCTCCGGTAACAGCCGGCCCTTGTCGTCGAGAAGATAATGGCCGTACTTGAGCGAGTCGGCCCAGGACAGCGGCTCGGTATGCGCTTTCGGATCAGCGCTTTTGTCCCAAG
>VBKX01000078.1 GCA_005879435.1 Deltaproteobacteria bacterium | reverse complement strand
GTTGAACAGCGGCTTGCCGAGCTCGCCGCGCTGATTCTTCGGATGCGGCGACTGGTTCATGTCGACGTTGACATGCTCCCCGACGATTTTAACAGACCGCCCTAGATAGGATGTGGGAAACTCTTCGCCGGCATGCCCGCTGTTGGCGCCCGTAGCTCCGGTGGGCTCTTGGGCTTCCTTCTCAATGGTCAGTGCCATAACACACTCCTTTTAGAGCGGCGCGGAATAGGTGTTCAAGCAGTTCAAACCGTTCAAGTCGTTCAATCCAATTAATGTCATGAATACGAGGCCAGCGCCACTTCGGCACATTTCTGATCTTGATCGTCGGTGCCGCCGGCGACGGCAATGGCGCCAACCACGTTGCCGCCTTCGACGATCGGCAATGCGCCACCCCCGGGCATTATGCGGCCGTTGCTGGACACGACCAAACTCTGAAACCAGGTCTGCGTCGCGACGCCGGCCAACTCTTTGGTCGGTTGTTGGAAACTGGCTGCGGTGTAGGCTTTGTTGAGCGCTATTTCGACCGTGACCAAAGCAATCATGCGGCCGCTCTGATCCACGACCACGGCGGTTACGGCAATATCGAGCTGGGCCGCCTGCCCGTGCGCGTTCCGGACCATTTGAATCGCCTTTTCTCCAGGGATAGCCATTGTCTAGTGCGAGCCTCCTCGTTGCTAAGTCAGTTCCTTAGTGTATCAGAGAAGTGGGATGAGCAGTCAAGGCCCGTCTTCGACCAGTGTAGACGAGAAGAGAAATCGCGGGATTTTGGTGGAAAACGCCATGAGCACGCTTTTATTCGCGATTCGCCCTCGCCCGTCCGTCCCTGCTAAAATCGAAAACCAGAGTTCAAGACATCGACGGGGTTTCGCCGGCCGTCATAGACGTGGCGTTATCGCCCTGATCTCAGCCGCGTAATAGGGAGGTTATCGTGTACCTGCGCACATTACTTATCGCACTAGTACTCGGGATTGTCGCCATTTTGGCGTTTCAGAACTGGAACGTCTTCATGACGCGAGCGACCCTGTCGGTGGGATTTACCACGGTGGAAGCGCCGCTCGGGCTGCTCTTGCTCGGAATCATCGCGCTGCTCACGGTCATGTTTCTTGTTTATATTGTTTATTTGCAGTCCTCGATGTTAGTCGAAAGCCGGCGTCAAACACGGGAGTTGCAGGCCCAACGCGAACTTGCCGAGAATGCGGAAGCGTCGCGGTTCCATCAATTGAGGACCGCCGTGGAATCCGTGCTGCGCGAGCAGAACGAGCAAACGCGGGAGTTTAAAAATACCGTTCTCGCGCGACTCGAAGAGCTTGAGCGCGATTTGCATTCGACGGTGGAGCAGTCGGGCAATTCAATCGCCACCTACCTCGGTGAAATTGAAGATCGCTTCGAACGCGCCGCCGGCAGAAATAAATAGGCTTCGTTGGGGTTCTGCATCGACGAGCAAGACGATGCGGGAAAATCCGACAGGCTTCATAAAATTTTACGTGATGCTTTATTGTGGTAATTTGTATGGTGTCTCAAAGTAGTTTCGAAAAGTCCAAACAATGTTAGCAGATGAAGTCGAAAGCAAATCCCCCTCTATCCCCCTTTGTCAAAGGGGGAATTTCCCCGTGAGCTTTTACCCCTCTTTAGAAAAGAGGGGAAGGGGAGATTTTCGGACTGAATGATGGAAAATACCATGGCGAACTTTTGGGATAGGACACTAGGGGAACGACAACGTCGACGTGGCCGGTAATTTTTTTATGAGCAGACTCCAAGATCAAGTGGCGATCATAACCGGTGGCAGCCGGGGAATCGGCCGCGCCGTCGCGCGGGCATTTGCACACGAAGGGGCGAGGGTGGCAATTGCCGCGGTATCGGATCGGAATGAACTTGAAACGGCGCGCAAAGAAATCGCAGATCTGGGCAGCGACGTTGTCGCGATGTTGGCCGATGTGGCGCGCCGCGGCGACGTCGATCGGCTCGTTCAAGCGGTCATCGCCAAGTGGGGGCGCGTCGATATTCTAGTCAACAACGCCGGGATCCTTCGCCTGGCGGCATTGGAAAATATTTCCGAGGAGCGCTGGGATGAGACTCTCGCCGTGCACCTCAAGGGAACGTTCAACTGCACCCAAGCGGTGCTCCCTTTCATGAAACAACAGCACAAAGGCAAGATTATTAACATCGCGGCGCCGTCGGCGCTGCGCGGCTCGTACGGCGTGGCAGACTACGCCGCTGCTAAAGGCGGCATCATTGCGTTTACCCGCAACGCCGCCAGCGAACTAAAATCCCAGAACATTCAGGTCAACTGCATCTCGCCGACGGCCAATACGCGCATGACCGAGGCATTGACCGATTTCCGCCGCGAGCAACTCGGCATTGCGCGGAGCGAGCGCGCATTCGTATCGCCGGAAGCGATTGCTCCGGCATTCGTTTTTTTCGCTAGTTCGGACTCCGATTATGTTTCGGGACAACTGTTGGAGGTCGGACGATCTTAACTGCAGAGAGTGGGAGGGGCGACCGGCCCGACGCCTTGCGAGTCGATTCATTCCTGGTAGCGCCACCCTTTCTTCAGACCAAAGTCGCAGTGTAAACCGGATTCGCGTGGCGATTGTCGGACTTCAGCGCCGAATTGCGCCGATCGGTGCCACTCATTCTTGAGCGCCATGCCGGCTCATGTATAGTGAGTCGGTATGAAAAATTTTTTCGCCCTTCCTGTAGACTTGCTTCATTTCCACAGTTGCGCGCCTGATGTTTCTACGTTGCCGTTAACGTCAAGGTAAAGCCGAATGTGGATTGTGCGTCTGGCGCTGCGGCGCCCGTACACGTTTGTCGTAGTCGCGCTCTTGCTCGTCGTGTTGGGCGTTGTGACCGTGCAGCGCATGCCGACCGACATTTTTCCCAACGTCGATATTCCTGTCGTTACCGTCATCTGGTCGTTCACCGGTATCGCCCCGGAGGACATGGAAAAAAGAGTAGTGACGGTGAGCGAACGGGCGTTTAGAGTCGCAATCCATGTACGGCGTCGGCGTCATCAAGGTGTTTTTTCATCCGAGCGCCAAGGTCGAGATGGCGGTGGCGCAGATCACCTCGATTTCCCAATCGCTGCTGAGAACCTTGCCCGCCGGTTTTACGCCGCCGTTGATCATTCGTTACAGCGCGTCGAGCGTGCCGATTCTGCAGCTCTCGGTGACCAGCAAGGTGCTGCCGGAGGAACAGCTTTTCGATTACGCCAATAACATCGTGCGCACCCAACTCGCCACGGTTCAGGGCGCCGCGGTGTCGCTGCCCTACGGCGGCAAGGCGCGCCAGATCATGGTGGATCTCAATCCGAAGGCGCTCAACGGATATGGCTTGTCCGCCATCGACGTCGTCAACGCGATCAACGCGCAGAACCTGATCTTGCCGAGCGGCACGGCGAAAATCG
>VBKX01000003.1 GCA_005879435.1 Deltaproteobacteria bacterium | reverse complement strand
CTGGACCGCGACGTTGTGGACGAATTACGAAAGGCCAATAAGCCGGTTTTTTTCGCAGTCAACAAGCTCGATTCCCGCCAACGCGCTGACAACCTGTACGAGTTCTTCGCTCTCGGCATCGATCATCTCTATTCGATCTCCGCCGAGCACGGCCTCGGCATCCCCGATTTAATGGACGATGTGGTCCGGCGGTTCTCCGAGAATGCGGCGAGAGCCGAAAACGACACGCAACAGGATCAAGAAGGACCCACCGAATCCCTTCGCGTTGCCGTGATCGGCCGGCCCAATGTCGGCAAGTCGACGCTGATCAATCGCTTGCTCGGTTTCGAGCGTTCGGTGGTGGATTCGACACCGGGAACCACGCGGGATTCCTTGGACACGCCATTCAATTTACTCGGTGAGCCCTGCATTTTGATCGACACCGCCGGCATTCGCCGCAAAGCGCGCATCGATGATCGCATTGAACGGTTCAGCGTCAGTCATGCGCTGCGCGTCGTCGAGCGTGGCGATTTGATCATTCACGTCATCGACGGACCGGAAGGCGTTACCGACCAAGACGCTCAGCTACTCAGTTTCGCGGTGCAGCGCGGCAAAGCCCTGGTCCTTGCGGTGAATAAATGGGATATCGTGTCGAATGCCGGCGGCAAGGTCGAGAAATATCGCGAAGAAGTCAACTACCGGCTTTCCTTCTTGGAGTTTGTGCCGGTCACGTTTATTTCGGCCGCGACGGGCTACGGCGTGCGCAAGCTCTTGGAGACGGGAATGCGAGTGGTCAAAAATTACCGGCGAATAGTTTCGACCTCTGCGGTTAACCAAGCTTTGCAGAAAATCGTGCGCGCCCACTCGGCGCCATTGGCGCAGGGCCGATCCGTGAAATTCTATTACGGCACTCAGACCGACACGCGTCCGCCGACTTTTACCTTGTTCGTCAACCGGCCAAGGGCGGTGTCGGAAACTTATCAGAAGTATCTGATCCATCAACTGCGGGAAAATCTCGGTTTTGAACACGCGCCGATTCGTCTCAATTTGCGGGCGCGCCGCGAAGAAAAGCGGGTCAAACGATGATGAATTCGCATTGGCGGATTGCCGCCAATGCGCGCGGTATCACGGCATTGGCATCGTGCAAAGGCGCCAGGAAAAGTTTGGCGATCCGGTCAGCCGAAGGCGGCGAGAGCGGTGGAAAATACCTTGGTGCTCAATCCCATCCCGATCATGATTCTCTGTGATGGCATCGTTCGGAGCAACGGCACTTTCAGCGGCTTTGTGTTCGGATCGGAAGGCAAAAGAAAGTTATTAAGATCAGAGAAACGCGGTGCAATATCAGTAACTTCCCATAAATCAAGCGCTTCAATTTAAGACTTAAACGGCTGCGCCATCTAGCGTTCAATTCCAAATTGCCTTATCATTTGAATCTCGTTTCCCTGGCCGCGCCTGCAACGAATGCTACGCGCTCCAGTTTGACAAAGCTTAAACGAATATGATTCAGGCATCTTTATCCTTTGAGAAAGGACTGCCGTTGTCGGTATCGTCGTTTAAAAAACTCACGGCGCGGTTCGTTGATCCGACGGCGGCATTTTCCGCTGCACCGGCCGAGCTCGAACAAGTCGAAGGATTGCACCGCGACGCGATCGACGGGATCCTCGCTTTTTCCGATTGGGCTGAGATCGACGATGAAATCGAGCGCGCGCGCGACGCTGGGATTGCGATTATTCCTTTTACCAATCCGAATTATCCGGCGCGCCTGCGCACGATCGCGGATCCGCCGCCGTTTCTTTATGTTAAGGGAAATATTCTTACCGACGACGACAAAGCGGTTGCGATCGTCGGCTCGCGCAGCGCAAGCGAGTACGGGCGCCGCGTCGCGCGCGATCTGGCGCGCGGCTTGGCGTCTCTGGGATTCACCGTAGTCAGCGGGATGGCGCGCGGCATCGACGGCGTGGCGCATGATAGCGCGCTGCAGGCCGGCGGGCGCACGATCGCGGTTCTGGGTTCCGGCGCCGAGCGCGCCTATCCGCCTGAACATGAGATGCTCTATCGGCGCATCAGTGAAAACGGCGCGGTCGTCTCCGAGTTGCCCATCGGCACGCGGCCGATGGCGTTCAATTTTCCCGCGCGCAACCGTCTGATCAGCGGTTTGTCGTTGGGTGTCGTTGTGGTCGAAGCGACGGAGAAGAGCGGCTCGCTGATTACCGCAACTTTAGCGGTGGAGCAGGGCCGCGAAGTGTTTGCCGTGCCGGGCGAAGTAGGTTCAAGCCGGAGCCGGGGGGCACACCGCTTGATCCGCCAGGGGGCGAAGCTCGTCGAGAGCGTCGACGATATTATCGAAGAAATCGCGCCACAGCTATTGGATCGCTCCGGCAGCGCGACACAACGCGCGCCGCGGCTGTTGCCGCAAAATGCCAGCGATGCCGCGCGCAAGATTTTTGCGTTACTGCAGGAGAACAGCCTGCAAGTAGATCAAGTGATTGAAAGAACCGGCATGTCGGCCGCTCAGGTTTTGGAAACTCTCTTGGATTTGGAGTTGCAGGGCCTGCTGCGACAGTCGCCGGGAAAAGTTTATCGAGCGGAGAGATAAATCTAGGTATCACGATTGAGAGCATTCAGAATCGAGTCTAACTCATGGCAGCTAAGAATCTAGTCATCGTTGAATCGCCCGCCAAGGCCAAGACCTTGGAAAAATATTTGGGGCGCGATTTCCAAGTCAAAGCATCCGTAGGTCACGTCGTCGATTTACCGAAAAGCAAACTCGGCGTCGATATCAAGAAGGATTTCGCGCCGGATTTCCACGTGATTCAAGCCAAGAAAAAAGTCATCGACGACCTCAAGAAAGCGGCCAAAGGAAAAGAGAATATCTATCTGGCTTCCGACCCCGACCGCGAAGGCGAGGCGATCGCGTGGCATATCGCCGGTCAGGTTGCGAAAAATCATAAGCATGTACACCGCGTGCTGATCAACGAGATCACCAAAAAAGCGGTGCAGGAAGCGATCGCCAATCCGCACGAATTGGACCGCAACAAGTTCGACGCGCAGATTGCGCGCCGGGTGTTGGACCGCTTGGTGGGCTACCAGCTCAGTCCGCTGCTATGGAAAAAAGTGCGGCGCGGGCTGAGCGCGGGGCGCGTGCAATCGGTCGCCGTGCGGCTGGTCTGCGAGCGCGAGCGCGAGATCCGCGCTTTCGAGACGGTCGAGTACTGGTCGCTGACGGCACAATTGGAAGGACGGCTGCCGCCCTCCTTCAAAGCGCGTCTGGCTCAGTGTCAAAGCCAAAAGGTCGACAACAAAAAATTCCGCCTGGAAAACGAGTCCCATGTCCAGGACATCGTCAAGTCGCTGGACGGCGCGTCGTGGGTGATCGGCGAAGTCGAGAAGAA
>VBKX01000081.1:1085-20021 GCA_005879435.1 Deltaproteobacteria bacterium | reverse complement strand
ATCGCGCGGTGGTGGCATCCTATTTACAGAATCTCGACGACGTGCAACTGGAAGAAATCCCTTTTGACGCCACGGGAGCGACCGATGTCGACCAGCTCGCTATCCGCCTGAACGATCAGTCGATGTGCGTCGTGGTCGGATATCCCAATTTTTTCGGTGTGATCGAAGATCTGGCGCCGATCAGGACTGCTTGCACGAATGCCGGCGCGCAATTGATTACCGTGACCACGGAAGCCGTGGCGCTCGGGCTGCTTAAACCACCGGGCGATTTCGGCGCCGACATCGCCGTCGGAGAGGGACAGAGCTTAGGCGTGCCGATGAGCCTCGGCGGGCCGGCGTTTGGCTTCCTGGCGTGTCAGCAAAAATTTGTGCGAAATATTCCCGGACGCCTCGTCGGCGAAACCGTCGACACGGACGGGCGGCGCGGTTTCGTCCTGACCTTGGCGACGCGCGAGCAACATATTCGCCGCGAAAAAGCCACGTCAAATATCTGCACCAGTCAAACACTCTGTGTCCTTGGCGCCACCGTCTTCATGTCGCTCCTGGGCAAAAGCGGCCTGCGCCGGTTGGCCGAGATTAACGTTTTGCGGGCTCAGGAAGCGCTCAGACAATTGCGCGAGGTAGCCGAGATCGAGCCGGTTTTTAGCGGGCCGTGTTTTAACGAGTTTGTCATGGGCGCGCGTGATGTGGAGCGATTATTCTCGAAATGCGCCGCCAACAAGATTGTTCCCGGCATCGCGTTGAAAAAGTACTATCCCGAATTACCCGATGGTCTTTTGGTCTGCGTCACCGAGATGAACGAAGGAGAGGAGATCGAGCGGTTTGTCGCTGTCCTTACCGAGTAATCAGCAGTCCCGTACGGCTGATCCGAAACTTATTTTTGAGAGCGGTTCCACGGGCCGCAGCGCGGTCTCGTGGCCGCGTCCACCGGGTAAGGTCGAGGATGCCATTCCGGCGTCTTTGCTACGCCGCGAGATCAGCGGTTTTCCAGAGTTGGCCGAGCTCGAAGTGCTGCGCCACTTCACGCGCCTGTCGCAACGAAATTTCGCCATCGAAAGCCAGTTTTATCCGCTCGGCTCGTGCACGATGAAATATAACCCGAAGATCAACGAGATCGTCGCTCGTTTTTCCGGCTTCGCGCAGGTCCATCCGCTGGCGCCGCCCGCGCTTTTGCAAGGAGCGCTGGCATTGCTTTACGAACTGGAACAAGCGCTCGCCGAGATCAGCGGCATGGAACATGTCAGCTTGCAGCCGTCCGCCGGCGCTCAAGGTGAGTTGACGGGGCTGATGTTGATCCGCGCCTGTTTGACTGAAAAAGGTGATGCGCGCAAGAAGATCATCGTTCCGGACTCGGCGCACGGTACCAATCCCGCGAGTTCGACGCTGTGTGGATACGACGTACTCCAAATCTCCTCCAACGATCGCGGTGTGATCGATGCCGCGATGGTTGCACAAGCGATGGATGAAACCGTAGCCGCGTTGATGATCACCAATCCCAATACTCTTGGTTTGTTCGAGACCAACATCGAGGCCATCGCGGAGATCGTGCATGAAAAGGGCGGGATGCTTTACCTCGATGGCGCGAATCTCAACGCGCTGATGGGCTTCGCCAAGCCGGGGCACATGGGTGTGGATGTATTGCACATGAACCTGCACAAGACCTTTTCGACGCCACACGGCGGCGGCGGGCCGGGCGCCGGGCCGGTCGCTGTAAAAAATCAGCTCGCCGACTATTTGCCGGTGCCGCGCATCGTTCAAGACGGCGGCCGATTCGAGCTGCGAGAGGATGGGCCGAAATCGATCGGCCGGGTGCGATCCTTCTTCGGCAACTTCGGAATTCTCGTTCGAGCTTATACTTATATCCTTTCTCTCGGCGGCGACGGACTCGAAGAAGCGAGCCGGATGGCGCTGCTCAACGCGAACTATATTCGAAAGAAATTGGAAAAAAGCTATCACCTCGCGTACAACGAGCCGTGCATGCACGAGTGTATATTTACCGATCGTATCCAGCAAAGATCAGGCGTCACCACGCTCGACATCGCCAAGCGGTTATTGGACTACGGCCACCACCCGCCGACGATCTATTTCCCGCTGGTGGTCTCGGGCGCTTTGATGATTGAGCCGACGGAAACCGAGACGCGGGAAACCTTGGATAGCTTTATCGACGCGCTGATCGCCATCGCGCAGGAAGCCAGGGATGATCCGGAGCTGGTCAAAAGGGCGCCCTATTCGACGCCGGTTCGGCGTCTTGACGAAGCGCGCGCGGCAAGAAAACCCGTCCTCCGCTGGGAGCCGCGCTCGGCGGACGGCGCGGCGTGAAGTGATCTCCGGAAATTTTCACAATCTCAGCGGGTAAATCGATAGTTCAATCGATTGTCATGATATTCCATGGACGCCGAGATCGACAATGGATTGGGTTTTATCCAAGACGGGATCGGCGGAAAAGGCGCCGCCGCTTTGATCGCGCGCAAGGCTTCCTCATCAAGCAATTGCGATCCTGAAGACCGAATCAGGCGCAGCTGATCGAGCCGGCCGTTGCCGCCGATGGTAAATTCCAGCGCTAATCTGCCCTGTAAGCCGTATCGCAGAGCCAGCTCGGGATATTCCCACTGGGATTCAATCAATTGCTTGATCTTGGTGAAATAGGTGACATAGACGGGGTCGCGCGTGTTTAGACTGACCGGCGCGTCGTTGCGCGCGCTCGACGACGACCACGTCGGCTCGGGCAGTAGTTCTTTCAAGGTCGGCAGTTGACGTTCGGCGACGACGCTTTGTTCCGGAATCGTTTCACGCGGGGTCGGCGGAGATACCGGGATCGGGTCCTCTGCGCGGCTTACGTTCCTCGCGGTTTTGTCGCGCGCCGGAGAAGTTTTTTCGGCAGTTATCCGGGAGTCCTTCTTCGCAATAATCGACGGTACCCTGGACGAACGCGAGGCGGGAACGCGGGGTGACGGTTTCGGCGCCGGCTCGGCTTTGTCCGGAGTGGGTAAGAGTGAGACGGAGATCGGGTCTTGACGAGGCGCAAGCGCCGGCCGTAACGGGTAAAGAACCAACAACCCTAGGGCGTGCATCGCCAAGGACAATGCGAGGAAACGCCAAATGGACGTGTTCAACGCCGACATAATCGTATATTATCGGCTTACCCGGCGGGAGCAAGGCAGCCCTGAAATTCCGGATGACGTTGCATCGCCTCGATGACAGGAGGTTCCATGTTTGGTCTGGGGATTGGCGAACTCCTAATTATTCTTGTGATCGTGATGGTCCTGTTCAATCGGCGTCTGCCCGATCTAGGCGAAGGGCTCGGCAAGAGCATCAAGAAATTTCGTAGGGCGATGAACGAGCCCGATGAGATCGACATCACGCCCAAAAACGATTCACATAAAGGCTAGAGTTTGCACTGTCGCCGGTTAGGAATCGCCCTCCGTGATGGCCACTTCGCAAGTGAATGCTTTGGCTCCCTTTGCCGATTTGAGAAATACGATGGTGAAGGGAATGGAATCCCCCGGGGGAATTTCAAAACTCTTGAGGGGTTTGAGCTCTTGCAGTTGCGGGATATCTTCCAGCGTCATTCCGCGAATGATCTTCGGCGAGATCGTGTTGCCGACCCAGATGGTCTGTCGCTCGATCTCTTTGTCGTCTACGTTGTAAATCTTGCCGATCAATTGAATTTCCCGGACCACCACCGGGTTTTGATTGAGCGCGACGCCGCTGATCATGAAGACTTCGCGGTTGCCCTGAATGCTCTGGTAAGCGGTGCCGAGGGATTTGATCAGTATTCCTTCCTTTAAATGATTATTCTTGAGCACGGCCGAGCCCATCAGGGGAATCTTTTTTAACAGGGTTTCCGGCGTCTGCGGATTGGCGAAGCTGATCACGGTGAAAAGCGAAAAGCCGATCACCAGGAGGCTGATCAGAGTGACGTACGGCACGATGGACGCCCGCTGGTCGAGATAGGGCGAGATGGCCAAGATATTGTGGGAGTTTTCCGTATCGTCGATTTCTAATTTGCGAAACACGGGATCTTCCGCCGGAAAATCGCCGGGCCGATTCATCACCTTTTCTTGTTCGTTGGGGCGACTCGACTGGGGCATGACGAACGATTGATCCTCGCCTCCGCTGGAGTCGCTGATCGCCCACTGGTCCTCGTCTGCGCGCTTCGATTCCACGCTCTCGATCGCAGCGGTCGGCGCTCCTTCGAAATCCTTTTGGTTTCCGTCAAGCTCGTTCAGTTCTTTCTTAGCTGTAAAAGGCAGGCTGAGTTCCGCGTCAATGTTCGGACGAGGAGTAGGCAAGTCACCTTGGTTCGCCGGTTGGGGCACCTCTCGGGATGCGTCAGCCGAGCCGAGTTCGAAGGTGTGTTTGCAGCGCGAGCAACGGAACGCGGGCGTCGCACCGCTGACCGCTTCATCGGATACTCTATAGGTTGTCCGGCAATTGGGGCATTGGATCAACATAAGAAATCTCCCTTGAATAGGCGCAAAGTCGACAAAAATGCAAAGAAATCAGTATGATTCTAGAGTAATTCGCGAAAACATCAAGGTTTTATGCTATTAAGTCTCTCGCCGGGCTGAATAAAAGTTTCTATGACCGCGTCTAAGCAACAGGATCATCGTGGAGTTAAGTGACCGGGAACTGGTACAGAAGTGCCAGACGGGAGAGATGAGCGCATTTGAGGAGCTTGTTTCCCGTTATCATCAGAAAGTCTACATGGTGATCCTTGGGTTGCTGCGCAACCGCGAAGACGCGCTCGAGGTTGCCCAAGAAACTTTCTTTCGGGCTTATCGAAAGATTAACAGTTTTCAGGGCGGGTCTTCATTTTATACGTGGATCTATCGCATCGCCGTCAACCTCGCCATCGATGCGCAGCGGCGTCAAAAAAGAAATCCATTGGATTTTCGTGAAAGCATGGATGGCTTGTTGGAGTCTCAGGATGAAGTGGCAAGAGACCCATTTGCCGATGTACATGACAAGGAGCTGCGCCAGAATCTCACAAACGCGATCAATGATTTGACACCCGAACACAAAGCCGTCATCGTATTGAGAACGATCGAGGGGCTTTCTTACAAGGATATCGGAGAGATTCTTGGATGCTCCGAGGGCACGGTCATGAGCCGGCTGCATTACGCGAGAAAGAAATTGCAAGATAAGTTGAGCGCTTTTCTATGAAGGACTGTGAAAACATTAGTGAGTCCATGGGGCGCTGGCTTGACGGTGAGTTGAGCCCTGCGGAGAGCGAATCGATTCGCGCCCATGTGGCGCAGTGCGCGGCCTGCCGCGAAGCGCAGCGGAAGCTGGAGAAATTGCAGCTGGCGCTCGAGGGCGCGCTGATGGCTGAGTCGAAAAGTATTGAGTTCGAGCCGTTCTGGCGCGCGGTGCAGCTACGCATCGCCGAAAAGCGGACGTGGTACGAGGACGCCCTGGATTGGAGCCGTGGCTTGTTCACCGCGTCGAGAGCGGCTTGGGCGATTCCGGCGCTCATCGCTCTGCTGCTCGCCGTGGCTTCGCTCGAATCATATTTCCCCGGTTGGCGCGGAGGAGCAGGGCGCAATGCCTTTGCCGCCGTCGATTCGATTGACGCGCATGGCCGCAATGTGGCTCTGCTGCGCGAATACGATAGCAAAACGACCGTCATCTGGTTGTACGAAGATCAAGAAGGTGAAAATGAAACTGCCGAAGAACCTCCGCCGCCGGGTCCTGCTTTTTAGTCTTTTATCATTCATCGTGGCCGCCGGTCGCGGCGCGGCGCAGAAGCAACCGCAAATCGTTCAAGTGAAGATCGGGACGATACTGGCGAGTAATAAAAATGATGAATTCGACGCCAAGCTCAAAGGATTAGAAAACCAGCTGCGAGTTTTGAAGTATCGCTCCTACCGGTTGCTGAAAGACGAGAGCCAGAATGTGCCGTGGCAGGGAAGTAAGGTATTCGAAATACCCGGAGGCCGGTCCCTGATGGTCGCTCTTCAAGAGTTTCAGGATAACCGGATCGGTCTGAAAGTGCGTCTAACCGAGGGGCAAAAGCCGTTGCTCGATACGACCGTTAGAATTGCCAATCGCGGGAATTTCATTCTGGGCGGCCCGCCGCACGAAGGCGGCGTGTTGGTCCTGTCGATTTCAGCCGTGGCCCAGTAGTTTTGCTGCTACTCGATGACGTTCTTTTCGATCGGCTCCACCGTCACGCCCTTGCCTTTGAGCCAACCGATCGCCTTCACGACTTCAGCTTGCTTGCCATCGATCTCTAGGGCGACCAACCCCATGTCCGATGTGACGGTCGAGCCGCGGATATTAAATACGATATCGAAGCGCTTGGCCAACATACTTAAAACTGGTTCTTTGATCAGGTCTTTGGGAAATGTCAGGTAGACTCTTTCGCGCACGGTGACTAGTTTTGTTTTGGTCGCCATCGAAACCTAGATCGAAAATTCCAGATTGCCTACGGCCATCCGATCACGCCAGCCAACCCACAGGTTCGTCGTCAGGTATTTATCGCCGAAATCGGGGAAAATCGTCACGATCGTGCCAGATCGGAGTCTGCGCGCGATCTTCATAGCGGCAAACATCGCGGCGCCGGAAGACTGACCGACGAGAACGCCTTCTTCCTGACTCAAGCGATAGACCATCGAGTAGGCGTCTTCCGTGGATACCGGAATTTTGCTGTCCAATTCTTGCTCGTGATAGATTCCGGGAACGATCGAGCTTGCCATGTGTTTCAATCCCTCGAGCCCATGCAGCGCATCATCAGGCTCGACGGCGATGATTTGGATTTTTGGATTGACTTCTTTTAAGTACCGCCCCGTTCCCATGATCGTTCCGCCCGTGCCAATGCCTGCCACGAAGTGCGTGACCTTTTTGTCCGTCTGGTGGTAGATTTCCGGGCCGGTGTTTTCATAGTGGGCTTGCGGATTCATCGGATTGAAATATTGATCCGGTTTTCCATTGGATCGCTATAGGTGACCTGGGCGCCATAGGCATGGATAATATGTTTGCGCTCGATGCTGACGTTGCCGGGCATCACGAGTTCCACAGGGGTGCGCAACACGCTGCCGACCATCGCCAAGGCGATGCCGGTGTTTCCCGACGTGGAGTCCAGTATGGTTTTGCCGGGTCGAAGTTTGCCGCTGCGCAGTCCCTCCTGAATCATCCGCCACGCCGGGCGATCTTTTACGGATCCTCCCGGATTGAGGCCCTCCAACTTGGCGTAGATTTTGACGCCTGCCGGCAGTCCCTCGGTTATCCTCCGGATCTGTAGGAGCGGTGTGTCACCGATCAGATCGAGGACCGACTCCACTCGCTTTAGCTCCTTCAGCGGAGAGTGAATCAAGCGCAGATTCGGTGAGGTCAGCGGTGACATCGTTGGTCTTCGGAACTTGAATCAATGTCCGCCGGCGATCGCCGGCACGATGGAAATATTGTCGCCTTCTTTTAGAGCGGTTTCGAGATTTTGCAAAAAACGGATATCGTCGCCGTTCACATAGACGTTAACAAAACGCCGCACCTTTCCGGTTTCGTCGCAAATCCGATCTTTGATGCCTGGATAAGTCTTTTCCAGGTCGTCCACCAGCGCCTTAACGTTGCCGCCTTGAGCAGCGACCTCATCGGCGCCGTTGGTAAATTTCCTGAGCGGGGTTGGGACACGCACTCGAACCGACATATCGATCCTCCTTAGATGTTCATCACTCGGACAGCCAATTTAGAATAGTCCGTCATTTCAGGCCTTGCAAGGCGGCGAGACGGCACGCAATGATCGATCGAAACTCTCAGCTGGCGAGCGCCTTGACTCCGGCGTTCGGTTCCAGTTGGTGAAACAGCTCGTCAAAATTTTGTAACGTGGCGTTGATGGTATAAGGTCTCTCGACACTTTTGGCAACGGCTTCCAAAGTCTTATAGCCGTTGCCGGTGATGCTTATAACGATCGATTCATGGCGCGGAATGCGTCCCTGTTCGATCAGTTTCTTAGTGACGGCGACCTCGGTGCCGCCCGCGGGCTCGGTAAAGATGCCTTCGGTGCGGGCTAGCAATTTGATGCCATCGAGAATTTCCTCGTCGGTCACGCTTTCGCCCCAGCCGCCGGACTCCCGCACGGCTTGGATAACGTAGTAGCCGCCGGCGGGATTGCCGATGGCGATGGAGCTGGCGATGGTGTTCGGT
Organism: Deltaproteobacteria bacterium; assembly: GCA_005879435.1. GTDB lineage: Bacteria > Desulfobacterota > Binatia > UBA9968 > UBA9968 > DP-20. Next base: position 11,876 of record VBKX01000081.1, on the reverse strand, counting down.
TTGACCGGGCTGACCAGATCCGTGCCCTTGTGCAGAGCATTAATAATCGGCGCGCAACCGGCCGCTTGCGCCGAGTAGATTTTGCAGCCCGTGTCTTCGGCCAGACCGACCTTGATCAGCTCCTTAAAACCTTTGGCTAATTTCGGCAAAATCGTTCCGCCGGCAGAGGCGACGACGATATGCTGCGGCAGCTTCCAACCGAGTTGCTCCACGACCTCGAAGCCGTGGGTCTTGGCGCCTTCGGAATAGTAAGGCCGCAGGTTGACGTTGACAAAAGCCCAGCCGTATTTATCGCCGATTTCGCTGCATAGCCGATTGACATCGTCGTAGTTGCCCTTGATGGCGACGGTCTTCGGGCCGTAGATGGCCGACCCGATGATTTTTCCCTGTTCCAGTCCGTCGGGAATGAACACGTAACAGTCGAGGCCGGCCTTTGCCGCGTGGGCGGCAACGGAATTGGCCAAGTTGCCGGTGGATGCGCAGGAAACGGTTTTGAAACCAAATTCCATGGCTTTGGAAATCGCTACCGACACGACGCGGTCCTTGTACGAAAAGCTCGGGTGATTGACCGAGTCGTCTTTGACATAGAATTCCTTTACGCCCAAAGCGTCGCCAAGCCGGTGCGCGCGCACCAGCGGCGTATATCCGGAATACAAACCGGCGCGCGGTTCGCCGTCGATCGGCAGAAGCTCGCGATAGCGCCAGAGGTTACGGTCGCGTGACGCAATTTTTTCCCTGCTGATGGATTTTTTGATGCCTTCGTAGTCGTATTGAATTTCCAGCGGACCAAAGCAATTTTCACAGACGTGCAGCGGCGCTTGCGGATACTCCTGGCCGCATTCTCTGCACTGAAGTCCGATGACAAAGCTCATAAAGGTTCCTTTCGTCGATGACCCATCAGGCCGGCACCGAGGAGATCGAGTCGGCTGCTTTGGCCGCTCCACTCTTGGCGTCGTAAGTCAGCAGTCGATCGGTGAGCAATCCCTCTTCGAAACCGGCGAGGTATTTGACCGCTTCCGTCGCTTGGATAGTGCCGAGCGTGCCGGCGACGGCGCCGAGGATGCCGGATTGCTGGCAATTTAGAATTTCTTCCGGCGGCGGCGGTCCATCGAAGAGACATCGGTAGCACGCCGACTTTCCGGGCAGCACAGTCATAGTCTGGCCTTGCAAGCGCACAATACCGGCGTGGGAAAATGCGATGCCGAGCTGAATCGCGACGTCGTTGACCAGGAACTTCGTGTCAAAATTGTCGCTGCCGTCGACGATGAAGTTGTAATCAGCGGCCATCGCGGCAGCGTTGTCAGCGTCGAAGCGCACCGGATAGGTCTTGACCTCGGTGTCGGGATTCAGATTATTCAGTTTGGCCTTTGCCGATTCCACCTTTTGCCGGCCGATGTCCGCGGTCGCATGCAGTATCTGACGCTGCAGATTCGATAATTCCACTTTGTCGGGATCGACGATGCCGAGCGTGCCGATGCCCGCCGCAGCCAGATAAAACGCGGCAGGCGAACCCAAGCCGCCCGCGCCGATAACCAGCACCCGGGATTGTCGCAAACGGATTTGCGCTTTACCGCCGAGATCGGGAACCATGATTTGCCGGCTGTAGCGTTCGATTTGATCTGTTGTGAGACGGATGCTCATGGCCTTTGCTCAATAAAAAACCCCTTCTTACCCAAGATAAGAAGAGGTTCTCGAGACCTCACCCTATCTTTACCTCCAAGAGTCAGAGGTTGGAATTAGCACCAGCGTTCCGTATTTCGGAACCGGTTGCTGTGGCTTCGAAGGGCCTATCCCTCCACCACTCTGGATAAGGTGTCCAGCTGGACAAAACACTATCGCACGACGCGGCGCCTGTCAATAATTGGACCCATGGGGCCGTTGCCTTGGGACATCATTCAAAAAGATGCGGCACAAAACAACTCAGATTATCGGTGACGGGAGTCGCGGATTCCCTGATGCCAAGCCCTGCGGCAACGCCATCGATGAGCCAGCTTCCCAACACCGGGTAAGCGCCATTGCAATCCGGGATGTGCGCCGCCGCTTGATAAACAAATCCCTCGGCGCCGTAGGGGCCAGCGGTTTCTTGAACCGATGAGCCGCGCTGGATCGTGAGGTTCGCGCCCTCGCGCGACAGCAGCGGTTTTTTCACGTAGTCGATCAGTCCTTTGGGCGCGCGGAAATAGCATTCGAGCAGATTGGGATGGCCGGGAAAAAGCTCCCACAAAATCGGCAGAATGCCCTTGTTCGACAAAAGCATTTTCCAGATCGGCTCGATCCACTGCGTGAAAGTGTAGTTGGCTAGAAGGTCCGCGGCAAAGCGATCAGCCAAGAGCCACTCCCAAGGGTAAAGCTTGAAGATGCTGCGCATGGGGCGTCCGTCTATATCGACGAAACAATTCTGCGCTGCATCCCAACCGATGTCGTCCATGCGCAGTAGGACGGTGTCGAAGCCCGCCTGGGCGGTTCGAGATAGGCGAAATGCACCGTGTTCGCGATGTAGGGTTTCAGCTCTTGCCATTTGGCCAGCAGCTTCTCGTGGATCGAATTGAACTGATCGAGCTTGGGAAACAGTTCCTGGAGCCAATACCATTGGGCGACGGCAGCTTCGAGCAACGCCGTCGGCGTGTCGGCGTTGTATTCGAGCAGCTTTAACTGATCGCCGTCGTAGGCAAGATCGAAGCGGCCGTAAATTGCCGGCGGCTCGTCTTCCCACGCTTGTTTAATGACGGGGATCGCCGCGTCGGCAATGCTCAACTCCTCGAAGCGATTATTGTCGATGATATGTTGCGCGGCCTTTAAGCACAGGGCGTGCAGCTCGTTGGTCGCGAGCTCGATTCGATCGATCTCCGCCGTGGTGAAGGAATAATAGGCTGATTCATTCCAGTAAGGACGCCCCTCGGTGTGATGATAGATCAGACCGATCGCTTCGGCTTTTTTCTGCCAGTCGGAACGCGGGGGGATCGTGACGAACGCTCTGCCCGTGGAGCCGAAGCCGCCGCGCGGGATCCGGCTCGGGCTCACGTAATTCGTCCCCGGTGTCGCAATTCTGCCGCCGCCGTAGACTCGATCTCCGGTGTAGTAACCGTGGCCGCCGTAGTAGTGCGAGTAGTAATGACCCCGGGATCCGGAGGTTTCACAAAAGCCATCATCGACGACGACATTGTTATTGTCGACGCAGCGCTTGGCTTCGACCCAGTCGCCGCCGTCATCCTTGCCGCAACCGTTCATGACCGCAGCGGCAAAGGACGACAAAAACATCAGGGTCACTTTGGCCGATTTCTTCATTGTCGTCTAGCCATGGGTATAGCCAAGTGTCAGGGAGAGAAAAATGACCGCTTTGAATAACGCAGCGGCGATGTTGCGCTGTTCCATGACTTCGTCGCGCAAACGCGACGAGCGCAACACAATCGAATCCGTTAGGACGTGAGCCGCCAGGATCAAGGCGAGCCAAACTAGAATATAGGCGGTCACGATCGATAGATCGTGCCGCCAGCCTTGAGACGGGCCGCTGATCACGGCGCCACAGACGATGCCGCCGGAGAGCAGAAAACCGCCAAGAGCAATGCCCGCCGCGGTATTGTTCTCGTCGAGCGCCTTTGCCGCGCCGCGCTCGACGACGCGGTAGAGCAAGCCGAGCAGGATCAAGAGAATCTGGCCGATCAAAAACCACACGACGGCAAGCCACAGTCCGCTCTCCCAGTCGTCGAATGCGCCGCCGACCACGAACGCACTGGCCCAATAGGTGGCTCCTTCAACGATCCCCACAGCGCTATTTTTTTCTTGGACGACCTCACGATTGTTGTCGAAGTCGTAGAGGATGAGCCAGTCGTTCAAATAGCGCGATAAATGGATCAGCAGCGCGGCCAAAAGCGCGTGCAAGGAGAATGCAGCAACTGCAGATTCGCCTTGGGCGCGGTCGAAGATGCCGAGCAAGGCGTAGACCACGGCAATAGTGTAAAGGGCGAAGCGAATTCCCAGCGCAGTGTTGTCGCGAAAAAAAATCTCGTTGATCGGATCGTAGCCTTCCAGTTTGCCGGTGGCCCAGAGAAACCCGGCCAGGATCACGAGCAACACCAAGACTCCCACCGCCATGGATACCGGACCGATAACGACGCTCAGTGATTCCATGTCCTTCACTCCTCTTGAACTTGATCTTTCGCCGGTGCAATGTTGCGCGAGGGTAGTACGGCGGGAAAATTACTGTCAAGCGAAGATGGATCGATCGAGGCTCCCATGGGGCTGACGCAAGAGGTGGCAAAATTCGTTGCCCAGACGCGACGCCGGGATATTCCCGAAGACGTCGCGCAACTGGCGCGCGGATTCATCCTCGACGGACTGGGAGTCGCTTTAGCCGGGTCCACCGATGAGTGTTCGCGAATCGTGCAAGCGCAAGTCCGGCAGATGGGCGGCAAGGGCGAGTCTTCCATTCTCGGCACGTCTTTGACGGCGCCGGTGGCGAAGGCGGCATTGGCCAACGGCGTCGCCGGCCATGCGCTGGACTATGACGATACCCAGCTGTCAACTTCCAAGGAAGCAGTCTACGGTTTGCTGACCCATCCGACCACGCCCGTGCTCGCGGCGGTTCTGGCCATCGGGGAAAAAGAGAAAATCAGCGGCGAAGAATTTGTTTTGGCCTATCTCTTGGGCGTGGAAGTCGAATGCCGCATCGCCGATGCGATCAACCCGCGCCACTATCAATCCGGCTTTCATTCCACGGCGACGATGGGCGGTCTCGGCGCGGCGATGGCCGTGGGCAAAATCCTCCGCCTCAAGGAAGAACAGCTCATTCGCGCGCTGGGCATCGCGGCGAGCATGGCGTCGGGGCTGCGGGAAAACTTCGGCACCATGACCAAGCCGCTGCATGCCGGACGTGCGGCTGAGAACGGCGTGAGCGCGGCCTTGCTGGCGCGTGACGGCTTCACGGCGGCGACCAATATTCTCGAAGCGCGCCGCGGCTTCTTCAACGCCATGGCAGGGGGTTACGACGAGAGCAAAATTTCCGGACGCCTGGGGGCGCCGTACTTCATGAAAGAGCCGGGCATTTCCGTTAAGCCGTATCCGTCCGGTTCGCTATCTCATCCGGCGCAGGATTTGATCCTCGATCTGGTAAGACAGCACGATCTTGGCGCCGCGGATATCGAGCATATCGACGTCGGCACCAATTCGAACGTGCCCAACGCGCTCATCTACCCGATGCCCAAGACGGCCTTGGAAGGTAAGTTCAGCATCCCCTTCTGCATGGCGATCGCCGTGCTCGAGCGCAAGGCCGGCATCGCGGAATTCCAGGATCGCAAAGTGCGCGACAAAAAAGTCATCGAATTGATGAAACGGGTGACGCTCTCCGTTGACGATGAGCTGGAACGGCTCGGCTACGATCAAGTGCGCTCGCGGATTCGCATCCAACTTAGGAACGGCCAGGTGATCGAAGGGCGCTACGACGTCGCCCGCGGACATCCGGCGAAACCGCTGAGCTGGTCCGAGCTGGGAGACAAATTTCGCGACTGCGCCGATTTGGTGATGCCGCGCAAAAAGAGCGAAACCGCCATTCAAATGGTCGCTCAAATCGAAGAGCTGCGCAGCATCGCGCCGCTGCTGCGAGCGTTGAGCGGGAATAAGGCGAAAACTAAAAAACCAAACCAACGGGCAAAGTCCAGGAGCAAAACGTGGAGCCGTACTCGCAAAACATAGGGCGTTTTGTCGGCAGATTGAAACTCACCGGCGTGCCGCCGGCGGTTGCCGACAAAGCCAAAGTAGTTTTTCTCGATACTCTGGGCGTCGCGCTGGCATCGTCGACAATGGATTTCGGCGCGATGGTGACGAAGGTTGCGCAAAAGCTCGGCGGCGCGAGGCAGAGTCTATTGATCGGCACCGCGTCGCGGGTTGCTCCCGCCAATGCCGTGATCGCGAACGGTACCCTGGCGCATGGCTTGGATTACGACGATACCCTCGAGGAAGCGGTGGTTCACACCGGCTGTTGCGCGTGGATGACGGCGTTGGCGGTGGGCGAGGAAGTCGGCGCCACGGGCGCGGCTGTGCTTGAAGCAGCGATTGCCGGCACCGAAGTCTTGTGCAAGGTCGGCTTGGTCGCGCCGGGAAAATTTCATCCCCGCGGTTTTCATCCGACGGCGATCTGTTCGACCTTCGGCGCCGCGGCCGCGGCCGGCAAGCTCTACGGCCTCAATGCCGACCAATGGGTGGACGCCCTCGGCCTGTGCGGCAGCCAGAGCTCGGGGATCATCGAATACCTTGCCGACGGCACCTGGACCAAACGCATGCATCCCGGCTGGTCGGCCCACGGCGGTGTGATCGCGTGCATGCTGGCCCAGGAAGGGTTCCGCGGCCCCGCAAAGGTTTTCGAAGGCACCCATGGTTTTTTTAGCGCGTTCGGCGGCAAGAACGAATATCGCTTTGACAAAATCCTGGAGCTCGGTAAGGAATGGGAGATTCCCCGGCTGACGTTCAAGTCCTATCCGTGCGGCTCGATCTCGCACCCGTACATGGATTGCGCGCTCAGGATCAAACAAAAGCATGCGCCCGCGCCGGAGCAGATCGTCGAGGTCATCTGCCGAACGGCCGAAGGACCGGTGCATCGATTATGGGAGCCCCTCGCGGACAAACAAAGACCGGCCAGCTCCTACGGCGCGAAATTCAGTTTGCCGTTTAGCATCGCGGTCATGTTGCTGCGCGGCAGAGCCGGACTTGACGAGTTCACCGAGGAAGCGATTCATGATCGCAAGATCCTCCAACTGGCGGCCAAGGTGCGCTATGAGCTCGATCCGACGATCGACTACCCGCGCCATTTCTCCGGTCATGTGAAGGTGAGAATGACCGACGGCACGGTGCTCGAAGAAAACCAGCCCCATCCGCGCGGTGGCTTCGAAGACCCGCTGCCGCCGCAGGAGATCGAAGCGAAATTTCGCGCCAACGCGGGCTTGACTCTACCAGGGCACAAGATTGACGAGATTGTGCAGCTGGTTGATCGCCTTGAAGAGCTTCCGGCGATCGCGTTATTGACTGAAAAACTGATTCCATAATACTAGCCCGCCTGAGAATCCGTGAAGGACAAATTGCGCGCTAAGGAGGCTATATGAAAAAAGTCGGTCTTTGTTTTGTAATGCTGGCTGGTGCGGTGATGCTGGCGTCGCCGGTTACGGCTCAAGACGCGGCGCTGATTCAGGCGGCGCGAAAGGAAGGGAAGGTGGTCTGGCATACCTCATTGGCATGCCTTCAAGACGAAATATACGGGAATCGACGTCGAGCTCCATCGCACGGGTTCGCAGCGGGTACTGCAAAGATTCATGCAGGAAGCGGCGGCGGGAATTAAAAATGGCGATATCGTGCATACCTCGGATGCCGGCAACTTCGAGCTTTTGAAAGACAAGGGGATGCTGCTGAAATTCACGCCCCAAGGCGTCGCTGCCTTCCCCGACGGCTTCAAGGACAAGGCCGGGTTTTATTATGGCATGCGGGCGACGCTTTCGGTCATCGCATATAACCCGAAAGTCATTTCGGAAAAAGACGCGCCGAAAACCTGGAAGGATCTTTTGAATCCAAGATGGAGCGGCAAGATGGTCACTGCCCATCCCGGCTACAGCGGCATCATCATGACCCATGTGCTGGCGCTGGTGAATGCCTATGGCTGGGACTATTTTCGCGATCTGGCGAAAAACAAATTACATATCGTCCAATCGGCCAACGATCCCGCCGGCGTGGTGGCATCGGGATATTACAAGACGCTAAAACAGGGCAATCCGATCAAGATCGTTTATCCGAAAGAGGGCATTCCTCTCGTGGTATCGCCGGTGGCGATCGCCAAAGACGCGCCTCATCCCAATGCCGCGAAACTCTTCACCGAGTTTATTTTTTCTAAAGAGTCGCAGCAGCTGTTGGCGGACAAAGAAGGTCTTTATACCGGTCATCCGGAGGTGACGTATCCGGCGGACAAGCCCAAGCTCAAGGAGCTAAAACTTCTGACCGCGGACGCCGACGAGCTGGAAAAGCGCAACGCTGAAATAAAGAAACGCTTCACGGAATTATTCGGCGCGTAGCGGCGGGTAGAACCATTCATGCCCGCTTCTCAAACCGGGACGTTCCGTCGCGTCGGCTATACAGGCTGGTCCGCGTTTCGATTCAAGGATCCGACGTTCCCGGTATGGATCGGCGCGGCGATTCTTCTGGTTTTTTTGATGTTGCTCCCGTTGGGCGCGATTTTTCGCGCCAGCCTGTGGGACGACACCGGCCTCACGCTCAACCGATATTTTGAAGTCTTTACCAACGAGCAATTTCTCAAGGCGATCTGGAACACCTTGATCATTTCCACCTGGGTGGGAGTGCTTGCGGTGATGACCGGCGCTCTGCTCGCCTTTTGGGTGACGCGGACGGACCTGCCGTGGAAAAAACCGATCCGCGCGCTGGTCATGGCCTCGTTCGTGACGCCGCCGTTCCTGGGCGCGTTTGCCTGGACGCTGCTCGCCGGACCCAACGCCGGTGCCCTGAATAAACTCTACCGCGCCGTGACGGGTTCGGAAGAAGCGCTCTTCAACATTTTCACCATGCCGGGGCTGATTTTCGTCATGGCGCTCTACAGCTTCCCGTTCGTTTTTTCGATGATCGCCAACGTGTGCGAGCTGATCTCGTCGGACCTCGAAGATGCCGCCGAGATCCTGGGCGCGAACAAATGGCGCACCGCCTGGACCGTCACCTTGCCGCTGGCGATGCCGGCATTGATCGGCGGCTTCATCCTGGCATTTCTCCAATCGTTGTCGCTCTTCGGCGCGCCGGCGATTCTCGGCCTGCCCGCGGGCTTGCACACGATCACGACGCAGATCTGGGCGTTGTTTCAGTATCCACCGCGTCTGGATCTGGCCGCGGCTTTTTCGGTACCGCTGCTGCTGGCGACCATGGCGCTGATCGCCGTGCAAAAGAAAATTCTCGGGCGCAAAGGCTACAGCACGGTCGGCGGCAAAGGCGGACAGAAGCGCTTGATCCATCTGGGCTTGGGCCGGGTTCCGGTGCTGCTGTTCGTTTTCGGCATTCTGTCGCTTTCGGTTTTTCTGCCGTATTGGATCTTACTGAAGGCGGCGCTCTCCAAAGCTTGGGCGATGCCATTAACGTGGGATAATTTCACGCTGCACAATTTCTCATTCGCTTTTTTCGAATATGGCGATACCCAGCGGGCGATCTACAATACTTTCAAGCTCGGAATTGTGACGGCTACGTTGGGCACGCTTCTCGCGACTCTGATTGCCTACGTGACCCATCGCAATCTGTTTCGCGGTGCGCGCTATCTGACGTTCTTTGCGCTGGCGCCTTTGGTCATTCCCGGCATTGTCTTGGCCGTGGGCTTGTTTATCGTCTATACGCGACCGCCGCTGGTGTTGTATGGCACGATATGGATTCTGTTCGTGGCTTTTTTGACCAAAGAAATGCCCATCGGATTTTCCCAGGCGGAATCGACTTTCAAAAGCATCCACCCGGAGCTCGAAGATACCAGCCGGATCATCGGCGCCAACCGGCTCATCTCGCTCAAGGATATCACCGCGCCCCTGGCGCGCTCGGGACTGATCGCCGCCTGGTCGTTTATTTTCATCGGCGTCATCCGGGAGCTCAGCGCGGCGATCCTACTATTCGCGCCGAGCTCGAAAGTCGTGTCGGTGGTTATTTTCGATCTCAAAGAAGAAGGACAGGTGGGAGTTATCGCGGTTTTAGGAACTCTGATGCTGGCCGTCTCCTTTCTGGTCATTCTTGGCGTGCAGTGGTTTGCCGGACGGGACGTGGTGGCCACGCGGGAATAACCTATGGCGAACGTTTCGATTCGCGGACTGACAAAAAAGTTCGCCGAAGTTGCCGCGGTGGACGACTTTCATTTGGAAATCGGCGACGGCGAATTTGTCTCTCTTCTCGGTCCCTCGGGTTGCGGCAAAACCACGACCTTGCGTTTGCTCGCCGGGTTTTTGCAGCCGGACGGCGGCGAGATACGCGCCGCCGGGGAAGTGATTTCATCCCCGGCGCATCTGGTGCCGCCGGAACGGCGCCAGATGTCGATGATCTTTCAAAGCTACGCGGTTTGGCCGCACATGACCGTGGCGCAAAACGTTGCCTACGGGCTCAAGTTCAAAAAACTCACGAAACAGGAAATCGAGAAGAAAGTAACCAAGCTTCTCGGTGTCGTGCACTTGGCGGAGTTGAAAGACCGCTATTCCGCCGAGCTGTCCGGCGGCCAGCAGCAGCGGGTGGCGCTGGCACGCGCCTTGGTGGTGGAGCCGCAGATTCTTCTCATGGATGAGCCGCTCAGCAATCTGGACGCGAACCTGCGCGAGGAGATGCGCTTCGAAATCCGCCGGCTGCACGAAGAATTCAAAATCACCACGGTTTACGTCACCCACGATCAGGCGGAAGCGATGGCGACCTCGGACCGGATTGCCGTGCTCGACCGCGGCCGGCTCGTCCAGGTGGGGCGGCCCAACGAGATCTTCGACCGGCCCGCGACTCGTTTTGTCGCCGAATTTGTCGGCAAAGCGAACATCCTCACCGGCCGTTTCGGTGGCGACGGTTTGTTGCAGCTGGGCGATGGAGTCAAGATTCGCGTCGCGGGCGGCAGCGAATGCGCGCCGTCGGAGCGGGTGACAGTCTGCCTAAGGCCGCACAATATTTCGCTGGTTTCCGGCGACGCCGAAGCGCGCCTCCTGGCGGAACAAAATTACAATCTCTTCCCGGGTGTCATTCGGCGCTCGATCTACTTCGGCGATTCGGTCGATTATACGATGCAACTGCCGTCGTCGGGAGTGTTGC
>VBKX01000081.1:0-926 GCA_005879435.1 Deltaproteobacteria bacterium | reverse complement strand
GCTGCTATGTGGATGTCAAGCCAATAACCCGCGAAGGCTCTTAGTTCTCCTATGACTTTTTTTCCTTACCCACCCAAGAGAGACTCGCTGCTATACGTGGCACGGCACGGAGCCGTCACACTGACTTGCAATGCGCCCTCTAAGGCACTACGCCCCGGGATCTCTGTCTCAAGGGTCGAACCTTCAGGAGATCTTTTCTCCTGGTACTCGCCGTCGTCGAGTCGTTCCCTGGGGCACAGTCTCCTCTTGGGTCAAAGGAGCCGATTGAACTTTTTCTCTCATCTCGTAAGGTCTTTGTTTCATCAACACCACCGCGGCCCGCACGCACAGTTTATGGGCCACCGCCACGATGGCCACCCGAGGACCGAGATGACGCGGATGTTTTTTCGCCACGGTGCGAAAGAACTTCAGCAACTCGCCATCCTGGCGGATCGCCGACCAAGAAGCTTGAATGAGTTTGCTGCGCAGTCTTGGATCTCCACTGTGAGTAATCGAGCCGCGAGTGGTTCTCTCTCCGGTGGAGCTCTCGGTGGGCACCAGCCCCAGAAAGGCCGGCACCTCACGAATGTTTTTGATCTGGCGCCAGTCCCCGATACGGGCCATCATCTGGCTGGCCACGATCCAGCCGATCCCGGGAAGCGATTTGAGATAGTCTATACACTGAGACAGTTCCGGGTCGTTGTGACAAAAGCGGCGAATCTCACGGGTGGTCTTAAGGATTTGCTTCTCCCCAAACTCCAGATTGTCCAGCAACTGATCGAGCTTAAAGCGCACCACCGAAGAGCATGGAAGCTTTCTCAGCTTGGCTTTGACCAAAAACGACCACTGGCTGCCGGGGGGAGCCGGGGGGAACTCCAGCCCTTCCATCAGCAACAGCGATTTGATGCGTTGCTTCATCGCCACCATCTCACTGACCAAGGCGTCAC
>VBKX01000526.1:7067-7594 GCA_005879435.1 Deltaproteobacteria bacterium | reverse complement strand
TGCATCTGCGCGATATAGGCAAGGGTCGTGCTCGCGAACAGCCCATCAAAGCCCGGAAACCCCGGCTGATCGAACTGGTCCGTGATCGGCTCGCTGTTGAGATTGTTCACGACCCCGCTGCCGCCGTTGATTGCAGGATTGACGTACTTCGCTCCGAAGAGCCCCAGGAAACCATTGTAGCCGCCCGATTCATCGGGCAGGAGAGCGGGGCGCGCGTGTGCGTTGCCGGCGCAGATGCCGCCGCCTTGGCCGCAGTGGATCGCGAGACCGACAAAGTCCGTCTGAGCAAGGTTTCGCACCGCAGTGTTCGCCGCCGCGGCATTCGATGCCAGCGCTTCGGTAAACTCTGGTGAGCCCGCCCCGAAAACCTTTGTGATGTCTCCGTTCGCACCGGTGCTGGTATTTTCGAGAACGATGTTCGCCAGCGCAACGGCGCCGAAATCACAGCTGGCACGCGTGTACGGCACCCACGGTGCGGGTGCGTTCTTGGGCGTGCCGCTGTCCGCATTCACCATGTTCGGGATAGG
>VBKX01000526.1:0-7053 GCA_005879435.1 Deltaproteobacteria bacterium | reverse complement strand
CCAATACTTGAACGACGAAGAAGAAAGGGTCGTTCCATCCGACTTGAAGTACCGATACGAGTTGGCGACGGACTGCCCGTGCCGGTCTGAATACATTCCCGTGAGGTTCGTCAGGATCCCGTTCGCTGTGTGCGAGATCAGGACCGTGTGATTATTTGTGAGTAACGTCCCGTTGCTTCGAATAAAATTGAGCAGGTTCGGCATCTGCTCAAGGTCGGAAGGCACATTCGGGTTGTCGCGCAGGAAATGCACGTTGTCGAAAATGAGGTAAATGACATGCTGAATGTTACCGCGCGCCGACTTGATCTGGCAGGCGCCGCTTGGTTTCCTGCTTGCCTGAGCTGCCAAGCCTATGTCATGGGCTAGAATCGAAATTGCGACGAAACAAACGAGCAATTTCAGCAAACGGAAAATGCTCCTCGAGTTGATTTTTTGGAGAACTTGTACCTGCATAGCATTATCTCCCGGTTGAAATTCAGTTGTTGATAACGAACCGATCTCGGACAAACGACGTACATTCCGTCTAGCCGTAAACGCTCACAACGATGGTGCCGACGATTTCAAAAAGGACACAGAGAAACAGCCATGCGATTAACTCAATATTTTCTCGCACGATGGCATCTCCCCTTTCGCTTTTTGCTTCTCGACTGTCTTCTGCCTGAACGCAGGTGGGGAGCCGTTTGAGAAAAACGCGCCCCCATCGACTGGCGGCACGAATCGAACGCATGGTAAGCGCGCATTGTTACTGGTTGGTCACCACCAAATGATCTTTCGATGAACCTAATCGGCTCGGCGGCGTCATTGGCTGGTTTGGATCTGACCTCAAGCACAACTATTTCCCGCCGTTGGCTAGCGGTTTATCAAGCTCGATAATGTTGAACTCGTTGTCATCCGGCTTGCCCGAACCACCGTGGCGCGCGACGAGAATGTCAGAAGCGACCGCAGACGGCAGGGCCGCCGCGAAACTTAAGGACACGGCAATCGCCGCTCTGAATCACGCAGCAGATTAAGAATCTCACGCTTTCAAACATGATAATTCCTCCTTTTGTGAATTCCTGTTGCGGCTTGATGGGTTCACCTCGAAACGACAACACGCTACGCCCGCGGCTTTAAGCCGCGATGACAGTTCGGAAAAATATCGGTAAAGAGCTGATGAACTAAGTCGGCGTGCGTCCGTAGCTCGGTAGAAGATATTTCTCGCTTTATCGTCGGCCGTAAACGGCGACACGGATGGGTTTGCTGCGCAGTTCGAACTCGTTCACCACGGGAGTGACCACCGCAACACCAATGTGCAGACCGACCGTTTACCTGGAAACAGCTGAAGCGACGGGACACTCTTCTTCACGATCGCTTCACAAAATTGCAACAGAGTCCTTACGTAAGGGGGCAATTCTGTCGGGCAATCAACGAAGGCGAAAAGTCAAAACGTCGGATCACTTCGAATTCAAGACGGAAGGATATTTCGATGGAACAAAGGTTTTCCCTGCAATCCTTTGCGCCGGACGAGGTGCCGGCGCTAAACGACGATGCCCCGTCTCGGTGGCGATATTCGCAACCGGAAAAGGAGTTGTTACTGGCGGTTTTGAAGGACGCTATTGCGACATATAGAAAACATTTCCTCTCGGGCAACTCTTTCTTCAAGGAGGCTGAGCGTTGGTTTTTCGAAGAACATACGGAGCGCCTGTTCTCCTTTGAGACGATCTGCATCATGCTGGACTTGAGTCCCGAGAGAATTCGGAAAGATCTACAGAAATTTCCGGTGAAACGAACTCCCAGTCGGAAACTTGACAATCGATCATCGCCGCTTCCGCTCCAATCCCTGTCGCACGAGTAATGACCCTCGCGAAGATTCGACGCAGCGGAGCACGATCTTTGTTGAGTTGAATCGCGACGGCGATTTACCGATTCTTAATCATTTGTTCATTTACTGTTAACCGTAGCTCTTCAGACTCGCGGCCATTCAATGGCGAAGGTCGTCAAATGTGGTTGCGCCGGATCATTCCAGAGGCCCAGCGCAAGGTCTCGCGTTGACGGCTTTTGACGAGTGGCGCCAAGGAACTCGATATCGATGCAAGGTCTTATGTTATTAAAAAGGACGACAGTCCGAACGGAAAAGTATGCTAGTGGTCTTCCACGAGGTAAGTGACACTACGACGATCTTCGAGATCGATAATAATTAGCTCGTGGTTGATTGACGATGGTTGTTGAGCAGACGGCCTCCTAGGTTGCGGAGGCGGCCAATTCGTATAATCGATCTTGAGATCGCAGAGGGCCGCCGCCATCGGTTGGCGTGCGTAGATAACTCCCATCCGGGTGCACAGTACGGGATCGAGAATCGGAAAAGCGATCTCCACGCGTTGGTCGAAATTGCGCTGCATCCAATCAGCCGAGGCTAACAGAAAAATTGGCTCGCCGCCGTTCTGAAAATAAAAGATCCGGGCGTGTTCGAGGTAACGATCAACGATGGAAAGTACGCGGATACGTTCTGAGATTCCGGGCAGTCCCGGCCGCAAACTGCACATGCCGCGCACGAGCAGTTCAATCTGCACACCGGCTTGGCTTGCCATATAAAGTTCATCGATCACGGCCGGATCGATCAGGCTATTCACCTTGGCGATGATGCTCGCAGGTTGTCCGGTGCGGGCGTGATCTGCCTCCTTTCGGATCCGCGCCAAGAACTGCTCAGCGCGACCGGCGCCAGCAGGAGATGATTGAATTTGTGCGGACGGGTGTAGCCGGTGAGTAAGTTGAAAAGTTCAGTCAAGTCCTGGCCGAAAGCATCGCGGCAAGTGAAAAGACCGAGATCGCTGTAGACGCCGGCCGTACGAACATTGTAATTCCCGGTGGCGAGGTGGCAATAACGTCGAATGTCGTCAGCTTCCTGGCGCACCACGAGACAGATTTTGCAGTGGGTCTTATACCCGACCATGCCGTAGACGACATGGGCGCCAACTTTTTCCAAAGCGCGCGCCCAGGTGATGTTGGCTTCCTCGTCGAAGCGCGCTTGCAGCTCGACTAGAACAGACACTTCCTTGCCTGCTTCCGCGGCGCGGGCCAACGCTTGGGCGATCGGGGACGAGGCGCTGACGCGATAGAGCGTCATCTTGATCGCGAGAACTTTCGGGTCCTTGGCTGCTTCTTCGACGAAACGAGTGACCGCATCGAAGGTCTGATAGGGATGAAACACCAAGACGTCGCCGCTGCGCATCGCGCTCCAGATATCCGGCGCGTCCTCTAAAGCCGGCACGGAGAGCGCCACGCGCGGCCGATCTTTCAATCTAGGCACATTCACCGCGGCGTAGAGTTGAAATAAGTCGGTGAACGCTGTAAAGCCGGCCCCCGGGTAAAGATCTTCGATTCCAAGCTCCAATTCTTCGACCAGCTGGGCGACGATTTCCTTTGGCAACGCCGGATCATATTGCAGCCGGACCGCGACACCCATGCGCCGGTCACGGATCCCCTGCTCAATCGTCATCAACAGATCTTCATCTCGGCGCGCGATGCCGAAATCGGCGTCGCGGGTCACCCGAATGGCGTGACAAGAAACAATTTCGAACCCGTGATAGAGCCGCGGCAAGTAGTGACCCAAGACATCTTCGAGCAGCATGAAGGCGTGCTGGCCATCCCGGGCCGGAAGAGGAATGAAGCGCGGCGCGACTTGGGCGGGTATATGGACGATCGACAGATCCGTGTGCGGCAATCGCGACGCACCGGTTGCGCGCAAGGACACGACCAAACATAAAGACCGATTGGCCAGGTAAGGAAAAGGATGACCGGGATCGATGGCCAAGGGCGTCACGATGGGATACAGCGTGCGGTGAAAGTATTCCTCCAAAAACCGCTCTTGCTCGCCGCTCATCTCGTCCGGGTGAACCAGATGGATTCCTTCCTTGGTCAGTTGCGGCATGATCGTGTGCAGGAAACAATGGTGTTGTTCTTCGGCCAATTCGTGGACTCGTTTAGAGACGGCAGACAAAGTTTCATCCGGCGTCAAACCGTCGGGATCGACGCTTTGGTCACCGTCCAAGATCATCCTCTTGAGCCGCGCCACGCGGACCATGAAAAACTCATCCAGGTTCGAGCTGAAGATGGCGAGAAACTTCACCCGCTCCAGCAACGGAACGGTTTCGTCCTTCGCTTCTTCGAGAACGCGGCGGTTAAATTCCAACCAGGACAATTCACGATTGATATAAGCATTCGCATCCATAAGAACCGGCTTCCTAGTCGCCGCAGCCAAGCACACCGAAAAACATTTGACGCTACGCTTCCGGTCAGCGACTAGCCCTTCTAGCGCTCGACGTCGAGTAGAGTGTTACGAAAATATGAACTTTTTGTTAAATGGATGGTGTGCACGAGAACGCCCTTAAAAACGCGGGTGCAGGCAAATTAGCAGGACATTCAGGTTGGCTTTTTCACCCCGTTGGTTTTTTTGGCTGGTTGCATCAATCCCACGGTGCGACCGGGAAACCCGGCGGCGTCGAAATACATATTGTCGCCGACGATTTGAAGTTGCAAGACGGTCTGGAGTCCGTTGGCAGCCGCCGAGGAGATCCGCGTTAAGTGCTTAATTCTAGGCAAATCTCTTGCGCCGTCCTTGAGCGTCTCGGAGAGAATTCGGCCGACGAGGCTGCCTTTCTTTGGGAGTTCCAACCGGAGGATATACGCAGCCGTCATACCGATATCGGCATTACTGGCAGGCGCTGGATTCACAAACCTCAAGCGAAAACTCGGACCGATGGCAGCCATGAAGTTACTCGTGTCGGCCCGGCTAAAGCTACCGTGCATGCCTTGCCCCTGTTGCAGCGTGTGGTCCGCAACTGTTACGCCGCACATCAAAGGCTCGCCGCAACCCGCCGCAAAGGAACGAAAGTTGATGACGATCGCGGGCAGCGGAGTTATTGCGGAACCTTTGAAATTGATCGAGCTCAACGGCAAAGTTCCCGGTACGCTGCCGAGCGAGTCGTCGACAAACAAGCCGCTGACGTAATCTTGTCCGAGCAGCATGTCGACAATTTGGCCAACCAATTCTTTGGCGTTTGGTTTGGGCAAATAAACCAGATCCGCGCCGCCGTTGGCGGCAACAACAACGTCGGGCGACAATGGATCAGCGCCGATGAGACCGTTGCCTTTGCTCGGATGTTGACCGGCGTTGAAATCGATCGGCGCAGACTTCGCGTCGGAATCGAAAAGCGGAAAACTAAGCCTCTTGGCGATGTCGATGGCGACAAAACCAGGCGGCAGCTGGCCTGACGGGACATCCTGGTAATTGATCTTGGATGCCGCGCTGGTTTGACTGTCTTTGGAAATCGTCGAAAAGCCATGATCAGCAGCAACAATCACATCGGTCGTCGCGGCGAGCCCAATGGCTTTAAGAGTATTTAGAATCGCGGCCAAGTTATCATCGGCGTTTTTAACTGCGGCTTGCGATGTCGGACCGTTGATTCCGGGCACGAGCTGATTCAAGCTATCTCCCTGGTTATGTTGCGTGCCGTCCGGATCGCGCGACCAGAATACCAGCACAAATGGCTTTCCCGCCGCTTTGAACATCGGCAATATTGATTTCGTCGTGACATCGGCGAAGTAGCGCTGCTGAACAATATTTGCCGCGTTTGTCCCAGGAGTTTTCGCGTCACCGACTTTGCTATTATCACCTCGAGCCGGAGCTTGGTTAGGTAACATGGCCGCTTGGAGCGCGTCGAGCATGGTAGTGCTGACCGGAAGACCTCCAGGTCGGCCGGTGAGATCGTCGATTACAATCGTCTGTTCGCCCGATCGTTCGCTCACGTCATAAATCGCCGCAGGGCCGACTTTACCTACCGCTGCCGTCAAGAATCCCACTTTGCGAGCCGCAGCAAGCAAGGTTTCTTCGTTCAGGTAATTTCCACCGAAATGAGCATTGATTTCGCCGAGAATCGCATCGTTCTCAACCATCGGAACCACGCTGGCATTCGCGCTTGCCACTGGAAAACCAGTGTAAATGGTATTGCCAAAGTTACCCGTATCGCCGGGGAAATGCCCGGTTCCCATGGCTGCCGAATTAACCATCGTCAAGGTCGGAAACACTGAGTGGCTATTGGTGAATTCCACTCCTTGATCACGCACGCGCGCGAGCGTCGGAGTGGTGGCTGGATTCACACTTCCCGGACGCAAACCGTCCGGGATAAACAAAATCAAATTATGTGGCCCCTGCGCCCAAGCCGGCGCGCCTGCGAACTCGATCAGAAAAAATAGCATAAACAAAATCGCCAGCTGACATTTGCGCATCAATGGATCCATGCGATTCTCCGTTCGTATTTCTATTATGTCGCCTATGGATGAAAGCTTAAACTTCCTGAGGTGAATGACGAATGAACAGTTTGTGAAAAGACTGTTAAAAGCATAAGTCGGGCGGCATCCGTCAAGAACTCTTAATGCCACGCTAACAGCTAATAACACCTGGAAAGCATACGGAGATTGTTTTTCTGGTCTAAGGTTTATTACTCTTGTCGCGCCGCGCCCCGCTTTGGAACACTTAAGTGGAAAAGTCGAACCGGCTAAGCGCGGAAAACTTATCGAATCGAAGCGGAAAACAGTAACCGGTTCCTGCGCTCGCATGCAAAAAAGCAGGCCGTTCAGATCGGATTGGAGTATATGTCCTTGATGCGCAAAAGCTACGGCGGCTCTCTTGGCGCTGGCGTGTTCATCAGTTCCAGCGGGCGCCGATGAGCGTTCGGTGGAAAACACGATGCTGCCGCCCAGGTTTACGTCTTATTCGACAAGCAATATTGGCCGCGAGTGATCAAATACATCTGGAGTGCGTCGTTGCCGGCCGGCTCATGCTTTACCAATCCGCTTTACAGCCGCAGCAGAGTTGCCACGTTGCGCAACGGTGAGCCTGACAAAAAACAAGTGGTACGATGGAGGGTCAACTTCCTTGCCTATTACCGGAAATTTTTCGGCGCCAAGCCCGGACAATGCCAGGGCATTGGTATCCTGACCAGTTCCGACTCTACCAACAGCGTCGCAGCACCGGACTACGACGACTTTGTGCTCCTTCCGTAAAGACACATTGCT
>VBKX01000525.1 GCA_005879435.1 Deltaproteobacteria bacterium | reverse complement strand
AACGAATCGGCAATACTCCTCACGCCCTACGTCGACGACACCAGAATCGATGTCGAAGGTCTCGAAGAGTTCATCAACGAGCAATACAAAAAGGCTAAGATCAAACGCGAAGAAGTCGATACCGGCGCCCTCATTCTCACCGGAGTCGCCGTGCGCCGGCGCAACGCTCGCGCCATCGCCGAGCTCTTCGCTGAGGAGGCGGGCAAATTCGTGGCCGTAAGCGCAGGCGACGGTTTGGAGGCTACGATGGCGGCTCACGGCTCGGGGGCGGTGGCGCACTCAGAAAAAATGGGCGGCGTCGTCCTTAACATCGACGTCGGCGGCGGCACGAGCAAGTTTGCAATCTGTAATAACGGCAAGGTTCAAGAAGTTTCGGCCATCGACGTAGGCGCACGCTTGCTCGCCTTCGACAAAGACGGCGCCATCGTGCGTATCGAGGAAGCCGCCCGTAAGCACGCCGGCTGGGCCGGATTTTCAGTGGCGCTCGGCGAAAAAATCGCCGAAGCAAACCTGCGCAAAATGGTCTCGGGCATGGTGGATAAACTATTTGCCATGTTGAAGCCGCAATCCATCACCGACGAGATTAAAGGCCTTCTGCGCCTCCCGCCTCTAACCTACAAAGGGGAAATCGACTGCGTAATGTTTTCCGGTGGCGTATCGGAGTTCATCTACAATCGCACCAAGACCAGTTTCGGCGATCTCGGACCATGGATCGCAGAAGAGGAGCACAAGCGCACGGGCGATTTAGGACTCCTCGTCATGGAACCCAACGCGCGCATTCGCGCCACCGTCATCGGCGCCTCGCAATATACCGTGCAGGTGAGCGGCAACACGGTTTTCATTTCCCCGGAAGACGCCGTTCCCGTGCGCAACGTCGCGGTAGTCGCGCCGGAGTTTCCGTTAAACGAGGATGATTTCACCACAGATGCGGTCCGCGACGCGCTGCTAAATGCGTTAAGACGCTTGGATCTGCTGCACGGACGCCAACCCGTAGCCATCGCGTTTCATTGGGACGGCTCAGCGACCTTCTTTCGTTTGCAGTCTTTCTGCAGTGGCGTCGCCGAAGGACTCAAAGATATCTTCGCCAAAGCTCACCCGCTCGTATTAGTGAATGACGGCGACATCGGTGGTATTGTCGGGCTTCATTTCCAGGAAGAATTGCAGCTGCAAAATGCGATTATTTCCATCGACGGCATCGCGCTCAGCGATTTTGACTACATCGACATCGGCGCGCTGATTCAATCGTCCGGCGCCGTTCCGGTGGTAATCAAATCGCTGATCTTCCCCACCTCGCCCCAACAATAAAAAGCCGGGGAAGTTGTCCTCTCCCGGCTTTCAACGGTTTGAACTTTTTGAACGTCTTGAACGATTTGAACCCAGGCGATTTTTTACACCCGAAAAAATCGCTTGGCATTATCACCTAGGACCGCAGCCTTCTCCGCATGAGTCAAATCCGGACGTTCAACTGTGTCGTGAATCATCTGCTTCGCCGCCACTAAATCGACCTCATGCGGATAGTCTGAAGCGTAGGAAAAGGCGTCGGCACCACATTGCTTGATCACGTAGGGCAAAATCCATTCGTTGCCTTCGCAACCGACAAGAACCTGGCCACTGGCGAGATAATCGTTGAGACTGCGCGAATGCCCCGTGCTGGTCGTATAGACGTTGTCGTCGCGATCCATGCGGTCTTTGAGCAACAGCAACCACGCGCAGCCCCCTTCGAAGAACCCGATGTGCAAATCGCGATAGCGATCGAGCACGCCGTGGTAGACCAACGACACAAACTCCAGTGCAAGCGGCACCGGATGACGCAACACCCGAGCGGCCCATGGATCGGTAAATGTATCGGCGCCGAGCCCAACGCTCGATCCGCCGTGAATCCCCAGAGCGCAGCCGAGATTGGCCGCTTCTTCATACACCGGCCAGTAATAATCATGGCCGAGATGCAGCGGCAAACCGCGCGACGGCAACATCGCGCCGGGAAGTTTGAGATCCAACACCAGGCGGCGCAGTTCTTTCACGGCTCCCTTGACGTCTTGCAGAGCGATCAAACCCATCGGATGAAGCCGCTTGTCGACTTTGCGGTAGCGCTCCGAAACATAATCGTTAAAGGCATGGCACACGCGCGTCGCGTAATCCGCCTGCTGAAAAAAACCCACCGAGAGCCCCTCGGATGGAAACAACACCGCTTCGGAAACTCCCGCTTTTTCCAAGAACGCCACCCAATCCTCACCCGAGCCCTTCCGATGATTGCTGGCATCGATCCGCGACCGGCGCGGCGCTTCCACCTCTCCTGACTTCCGTACGTTGCGCGGATAGTGAATATCGTCGAGGCTGGCGAAAACTCCTTGACGATTGCGCGACGGTGTTAGCGCGACTTCGCGGTCGACGGGATCGAGGAACGGTACCATTTCCGGGATCGATTCGATGATATGACCGTCACAATCAAAGACAGTAATGTTGTCCGCCATGTCAACTCCCCTAAAAGATTTTTACTCCGCTGGTAATAGAATTTTCTATCATAAAGCGGCGTTGGCGAAAAAGAGCCTCGACATAAATTGCCCGTGGCCATTGATTGTCTCTGAAGTCAGAACTCCGGGCCTTAGAACACCACGCAGGACGGTTTTACAAACCAATTTGCCGCGCATCGCGATTTTGTCGTAAATGGTTTTCGAAGTATGCGTAGGCCCCATTTCTGACCAACGAACGACACCTTTTGCCAGAAATGACCGCGGTGCGGGCAGGCGACACAACCGCGGGCTAAGCATCTGGAATTTTTAACAAAAAAGCTGATCTGGCTTGACTTTCGGCGCTGATCCGCTTACAACCCTCGCCAATATAGAGCTAACCTGCAATGGCGAAATATCGAGCGCGTCACTGCCCCAAGTGCGATTACTTCATCGGATTCGTGGTCGCTAACAAGCGCCTAAGAGGGCGCGCCGTCTCCGTTACCAATTTTTGTTTGAATTGCAACTATAAGCTACCTGTGCATAATATCATTCGAGGAGTTCCGAAACCGCCTCGGATGCCGCGACGAACGACGTTGCGATTGGTGCGCGGCAAACTGGATCCATCGGCGGCGAGCCTACTCGGTCGGAACCCGAACGATCTGATGGATACAAAAATCAGCCCCGCGGATTATGCCCGCCATTTGCGCGCCATCGGCCAGGATCTAGAGAATCTCCAACTCTCCTCCTTCAATCTGGAATACGTCGGCGATTCGTATTTGGTATGGGTTAAAGAAAACGATCAAGGTGAGAGTGTCGATCCGCTTTTTCGCATCAGCAAAAACCGGCTGCAGAAATTATGGAGGAACAAGACGCCGGCGCGTCCACTGGGTCATGAAGAACCCTTCCCGCTCTCAGCTTCTCGGACTGGGAAAAGGCTGCGTTACTCGGTGCAGGAACTAGACCGAATAGAAAAGGAACAGCGCGCCCGCCGCCGTCAGCAAAGCGGTAATGCCGATGGCCACCGTTTATCGCAATTGCTCCGAACCATCGGTGACCTGGTCAGGCAGAGAGGCGAGCGATTGTTGGGGATCGCGTGGCAGGAATTGTCAGTAAGCATCGTCGTGGAGACGCCGCACGGGCAAAAAGAAATTGATGTCTTCAGGCCGGATAATTTGTACGATCTCTGGGTCAGAATGTATTTAAAACGGGACAACCGCGCGTTCCTCGATACTCCTAATTAAGCACATCCGAGAACTGACGCGTTCCATCGAAGATAGATTGTCACCCTTTTACACCTCTTATCTCGAATCCGCTCCAAAAGTCTCTCCCGCAGTCGGCAATAGGAGTTGTTCATGCGCAGTCGAGCTGCTGTGCAATGGAGCGGGGATCCGTAGAACAAACGTTGAACCCGCGCCGGCGCGGCTCTCGACTTGGATAGTGCCGCCGAGGAGATCGAGATACTTTTTGACGATATACAGCCCCAATCCTACACCGCCATGCTCCATTCCCGTATGCGCGCTCACCTGGCGGAATTTCTCAAAGATCGTGGAAATTTGCTCCCGCGGGATTCCTACACCGGTGTCGCTGATCCTAAACTCGAGCACTTTTTTGTCCGCCAAATAACGTACCAGAACCGTGACCGTGCCATGCTCAGTGAACTTGAGCGCATTGCCGATGAGATTTTCCAGGATACGTTTAAGCTTGGCCCGGTCACCCTGAACCGAAGGCAAATCGGCCGGATAATTCCAGACCAACTTTACGTCTTTCGCGAACGGATAATCGTAGAACGCTCGCAGCTCCGAGAGGAATTCCCACAAGTTGACCTCGTGGAGGTCGACCTGCAGCGTCTCAGCCTCCATGCTGCTCACCTGCAGCACGGTATTGATCAATCCATGCAATTCTTTGGATTGCCTCGCGACGGTTTCGATCGCCTTTTCTTGAATGGCGGTCATCTCGCCCAACAACCCCTGCAAAAACATGTCCGAGTAGCCCGTAATCACGTTTAGCGGCGTCTTGAGCTGGGTTGAGACGACTTTCAAAAACTCGTCTTTGATCTTGTGCGCATCGATAAGCTCCTCGGCCTGTTGCTGGCTTCGATCATAGAGCTCTGAATGGTGGATTGCGATAGCGGCCTGGCCGGCAAGGGTCGATAAAAAATCGATCTCTTCTTCGTTAAACTCATGCTCCTCGCGTGTCAGAAAAACCAAACACCCGAGCGCCTTATTGTTGGCCACGAGTGGAACGCCCAGGGATGTGACGAGTCCTTCGCCTTCTAAAAGATCAAGATTTTGCACCTGCCGATCCGTGAAAACATTCCGAACTTGCACCGGCCTCTGCTCGGCAACCACGCGATCAGTGAAATCCAACGACTTTTTTACAGCGTCAAGCGCTTTGGTCTTGAGTCCACGCGCGGCCACGGTTTCGGGGACGTCGGCACCGGTACTTTTGAGCCTAACGATCGCTGCCGCGTAGGGAAGATACATGAGCGCCATCTCCAGAAATGACGCAAGGATCTCTGCTTTATCAATGGTCGATGTGACCGACAAATTGACCTGATGCAGGACCTCCAACCGTTCCCGTTGGCGGCGAATCTCCTCGGCGGCCTTTTGTTGCCGCGCCATTTGTTCCTCCTTATCCCGCGCGGTCCGCCGTAGCCGCTCGACCTGAGCAAAATAACCGTAGAATAAAGAAATCACGAATGGGAAGGGCAACCGCAAATAGATGCTCGGATTCAAAGACTCGGCGCTGCTAAAGACGAAGTACCCGTAGATCAGCGGGGCCAGTATCGTGACGACCAGTAAGCCCCGCGCATCATTACATATGCAGCTCAAGATCACGGTAAAAAGACAAGCGAAGTAAAAGTCTGGACTTGCCGTTCCACTGGTGCTGAGGACCGCGCCTAGGACAATGGTATCGAAAACCAAGAGGGGTCCGTAAAAATAAGGCGAGTCA
>VBKX01000524.1:2728-8244 GCA_005879435.1 Deltaproteobacteria bacterium | reverse complement strand
AGGTCTCACTGTCCTTCAAAACCCGTTTCGGCGCTTCGGCTGAGGCATCCGTTGCGAGAATATAAAACTCATCTTCCATAGGCGTAGACATCCGCGATGCAGGTTAACACTCGTGAGTTCTCAGATAAGTCTAAAGGTTCTTTGACGATCATCAAGCGGGAACTTGCTATCTGCTCATTCCGTGGGAAAAACCGGAAGCTGGACTATTGCTTTCGCTGAAGGCGACGGGTGAAGAAATTACCCCGCGCTAAATTCAGCGTGCCGATCGTTGAGAGGATGCGGCTCAAGATGACAGCCGTTCGAGTGATTGCCGCATCGTCGGTTGTTTTCCTGCCTCGACGTCCTCGCGCCGACGCGAATGAAACGTCGTGAGTATCCTATTGGCACGCGCTAGCGTGGCAATCTCCGCACAATAGCGATCGAGCTTGCCCGCCGGCAACGCCCACAGGGACACGGCGTCGGTAAGTGCGTCGAGGTAGGCGCGCGCGCCGCAGCATCCCAGGCTCAGCGCGGCGTTTCCATGATTGCGCGCCTGAGGCAGCACGGCGCAGGCCGGACGGCCCAGCGCGGGAGGAACGCCGTTGTCTACGCGCGCAATCGCCTCGCTGAGAATCAGACCTTGGCGGGCGTGGGCGAATACGAGCACGACATCGGGTCCGAGGTGACAGTCGGCGAGCGGTCCGTAAACGACGTGACGGACTTCGCGCTCGATAACCGGGATCGCCGCGACTTCTTCGGCACGCACGTAATCAAGAGCGCTCATGGTCTTCAGAGCTTCCGTTAGTTCCGCTTGGTGCGATGGCGCAGGCTTGGCCAGATGATGGGTATGCGTGCCGATCGAACAGAGCGCATGATCCTTTGCCGACGTGACAAACGTGCGTGTCGCGGCCTGCTGCCAAAAGACGCATCCCGCAGGCACGATACCATCGTAAGAAGGCACGTCGGCAGGTGCGACATCGCTAAACGTCACGGCGATGGGCGGTAGGGCCAGTTCCAAAGACGAAATTAGATTTTTGGCCAGTTCGGCATTTTCACTCATCCGTGCACCTTCATGTTATCGTGATTCGTCGTGGTCAATCTTGTTGAAGTTCCGGTTCAGGTTGTGTTTTGAGGTTATTACGATATTTTAACTGGCGTGCCGAGGTTTCGGCGAGAGGAAAAAGATTCAGGTGCGCTGGCGCACCAGGATTGCGCTGAAAAGTTGGAGACGTGATGGATTGCTGCGAAAAATTGACGCCGGAGTTCACCGGTGAACCCGAAAATAGCGGTCATAATAAAATCATCGGTAGACGATCGGCTTTGAAGCGACTGGCGGGCCTAGCCGGCGGCATCATGTTCGTCTCAAAGAAAAATGCCTACGGCCAGGGCCGTCAGGTGCTGCTCGCATTCTGCGGCCAGCTCCTTTGCGTTATCCCCTACGAGGTTACGCGAGCGCGCGGTCATTTCGCCGATGAAGGTCTCGACGTCCGCTTGGTGTACACGCGCGGCCGAAACGTCGCCATGCAGGCTCTGGTCGGCGGTTCTGTGGACTACGCGGGCACGTCCTTCGACGTGGCGCTCCAGGCATTCGCACATGGAGCGAAGATCTCACGCTTCGCGTCCACCGGAAGATTACCGTTGTTCGCCCTCGCCAGCGCGCCGAAAATGGCGAAAGAGATTCGCACTCTGAAGGATCTGGAAAACCGAACCGTCGGTGTCTCTGCGTTGGGCAACGCCGACCACATTCTCGTGCTCTATCTGATGACACGCGCGGGAGCGGATCCCAACCGGGTGCGTTTCGCCACCATCGGCACCAATTTATTGGACGCGTTGCGCCTCGGCCAGGTTGACGCCGGCATGGTGCAAGAGCCGGCGTTG
The DNA here is from genome assembly GCA_005879435.1 of Deltaproteobacteria bacterium. Lineage (GTDB taxonomy): Bacteria > Desulfobacterota > Binatia > UBA9968 > UBA9968 > DP-20. The sequence goes on along the minus strand of VBKX01000524.1, from coordinate 6,387 downwards.
ACTCTGATTACCGGCGCGGGCGGCGGCGTGATCGCCAACGCGATGGACATCGAACAGGCGAACCGCTATCTCGGCGGCGCCTATGAATTTATGGGCGTGGCGGTGCGCGTCGAGGAGCGCGAGCGGCGCCGCGACGAGATGGGTCGGCTCGCGCGCGCGCTCGCCAAGGGTTTGCGCGATACGCGCACGATCCCTGTCAAAGATGCGGTCGCGGCTTTGCCAAAGGAATTGATCACCGGCGGCAACCGCGAGCACCTGGCGACGATCCTGGAACGTTACCGGCGCTCGCTCTATCCCGACAATGTGAAAATTGACCTCGCCGCGACAAGCCGTGTCGCAGATGCGCACAAAGCGGCGGGTCTATTGGCGCCATCGATCGACTACAAGCCCTTACTCGATCTTTCAATCGTTGGAAGTTAAGTGCTGCGCGTCCGCGATCTCGCAGTGGGTTATGGCGCAGAACCCGTCATCGAAGGAGTCAACCTCGAAGTCGCCTCTGGCAAGTTCGTGAGTCTCGTCGGGCCCTCGGGCTCCGGCAAAACCAGCATCCTGCGCGCGGTCAGCGGATTACTTACGCCCCGATCAGGCGGCATCGAATTGAACGGCAGCAGAGAATCCCTCGGATTCCTTTTTCAGGACGATGCGCTTTTACCGTGGCGCACCGCGCGCGAAAATGTCGCGCTCGGGCTGCGGATTCGTAAGCTGCCAACAAAGGCGGCGGAGTCCGAGGCCGACGCTTGGCTGGCGCGCCTCGGGCTGGGAGGTTTTGGCGAGCGTTTTCCGCATGAACTTTCCGGCGGGCAAAGAAAACGCGTTGCGATCGCTCAAATTCTCGCCTTGAAGCCAAAACTCTTGCTCATGGATGAACCCTTCGCGTCGCTCGATGCGATCGTGCGCACGCGGATCACCCAGGAACTGTTGAATTGGGTGGAACGAGAGCACCTGAGCGTGCTCCTGGTCACGCACGATCTGGAAGAGGCATTGACCGTTTCCGACACGGTGTATCTGCTTTCGCAGGGGCCGAGAGCGCGCATCCTCGCTTCTTACAACGTGGCGATTCCGCGGCCCCGAGATATTTTTGCCAGCCGCAAACACCCAAATTTTGCGCCGCTGCTCGAACGGCTGTGGAACGATATGTCGGGCGCGATGAATGGCGCCGAGTTTGAGGCGCAGCGATGAACCGCTATTTGGAAAATGTTGCCGTGCGCCGCGTGCTCGCGATGGTTTTGCTGGCGTCCGCGTGGGAGGTGCTGTCGCGTATCGGCGTCATCAATCCGTTTTATGCGCCCGCGCCGAGCGAGATTTTGCGGGTTGTCTTTTCACTGTTCATCGAGGGGACGATCTACAACCATTTGGAAGCCACTTTCGTTGCTGCGCTCGCTGGGCTCGTGATCGGGCTCGCGCTCGGGATTTTCCTCGGCTTTGCCGCCGCGCTGGTCCCGTTGGTCGCCGATGTGCTCGAGCCGATCATGTTGCTTCTCAACGCCATTCCCCGGGTGATCCTCGCGCCGCTATTCGTTATCTGGCTCGGCATCGAAATATCTTCAAAGATCGCCCTCGCGGTCGTGCTGGTGGCCGTGCTGATTTTTTTTGCCGTGTACAACGGCATCAAAGATGTGAACCAGCTTTTTGTCGACCGCGTGCGCACGCTCGGTGGCGGACGCCTGGTGCTGTTGCGTGAAGTCTATGTGCCGTCCGTGACGGCGTGGGTGCTCGGCAGCCTCAAAGTTGCGGTGGGTTTCGCTTTCACGGGCGCCTGCGTCGGCGAGTTTGTCGCGGCCACCCGAGGCCTGGGTTATCTGCTTCAGTTCGCGCAGAGCACCTATAACGCGGCGCTGACCATGGGGCTCATCTTTCTGATCATGGGCTTCGTCCTGGTGCTTTTTTTCTGCGCCGAAGTGGTGGAGCGCTGGCTGCTGCGCTGGCGCTACCGGGGCACCGATCGGAGGGTGACGTAGCTCCGCCACGAAAGAGCGCCATAACGGCAAATCGCGGGTCGAATGATGACATTAAAGGAATCGGCGGCTAATGCCGATGAAAGTATCGTCGAGAAACGTCGGGAAATACCCGGAGGTTCAAGGGCGTATGTCGTCAACGCGAAACGAACGCCAAACTAGAGGGCATCGAAATAAGGCCTCGGCAGGGGATATCGCGCCGCCGCCGCGCCGTATCGGCGAGCTCATGACCACCCACGTCGTCCAATTGCAGCCGCATAAGCTTTTTCGCGAGGCTGTCGATCTTCTGGCCCAAAATCCCTTCCGCCATCTACTCGTGGGGGACCCTGACGGCAGGATACTTGGAGTGATTTCCGATCGTGACGTACTGCGCGCGGCGGACTGTTACGACTCGGAGACGACGCTGGCGGCCGATGTGATGACACCGGAACCGATCACGGTAAACGTCGATACCCCGTTATCGAGCGCCGTCGCCTTGGTGCTCGACCATCAGGTCAATTGTTTGCCCGTGGTAGACGCCGACGGACTCATCCAGGGAATAATCACCACTACCGATCTGCTCAAAGCATTTCAGAATCTGCAACTACGGATTGAAAAAACGCCCGAGTGATCCGCCGTTTGAGCCTTGCCACCTGCCGCTGAACTCAGCGATCGAGGCGGCGCAGACTGCGCGCGAATTTTCCGACCATCAGCACTGCGGCGGAACCCAAGCAACCGCCAAGAACCAGCGCGCCGGGCACGCCCAAGAAGGTTGCCGCGGTGCCCATCTGCGCATGCCCGACGTAGGTTCCTGCGGACATGAAAACTTGATCGAAGCTTTTCACTCGGCCGCGCATATGATCGGGGGTTGTCAGTTGCACTAACGTATCGCGCAAAGTCTCGCCGATGGCATCGACAAGTCCGAGACAAAAAACGATCAGCAGCGACAGCGCCAGAGACCGTGACAGCGCGAAGCAAATCAAACCGATCGTATAGACCAGGGTCACGCCGATAATAAGTTGTCCCTTGCGTCTCGGGTTTCCCGCCGCGAGAACAATACCTGAGCCCGCCAGGGCGCCAAGAGCAGGCACGCCCAAAAGAGCACCGAGCCCGCTGGGTCCGGTGCCGAGAATGTCGCGGGCAAAAGCGGGCATCATGGAACGATAGGCGCCGAAAAATTGCACGCAGGTATCCATGCTCATCAAACCCAAGATCACCGAGTTTTCGCGAATGAAGTTAAATCCGGCGCGCACGCTCTGTAGCGGCGATTCCTTTTGCACACTCGGCGGATTAACCTGCCGGCGCATGAACGCGAGACAAATAATCACGGCGAGAAAGCTCAGAGCGTCGATGTAATACGCCGGGCTGATGCCCAAGGCGCTGATCACGAGCCCACCGATAAATGGACCGCCGAGGGTGGCGATTTGCCGCCAGGTGATATTGAGCGCATAAGCCGAGGCCAGTTGTTCCGCCGACACCAATGCCGGGATCATCGCGGTGCGTGCCGGCGCGTCGAAGATTCCCACCGCGCCGGACAGAAATGTGACGGTGTATATATGCCACACGCGGATCTGGCCCGCCGAACTCAATAGCCCGAGCGTGAGCGACAATAGGGCGGCTAAACTTTGCGTGATGATCAGCAGCTGGCGTCGATCCATGCGGTCGGCGAGCACTCCGCCGGGCAGTGACAGAATCATTACCGGCAACGCACGAAATAGCCCGGTG
>VBKX01000524.1:0-2641 GCA_005879435.1 Deltaproteobacteria bacterium | reverse complement strand
GATTTATGAAGTTCTAAATGAGTGAAAAGAACAGAAGGTGCGTTGCCTATTCATCCATCCATTTAGTTAGTGCAGTGATAAAACGGCTCGAGTCCGCAGTTTTGATTACTGTCCCGCGCGTTCGAGCCAACCTTCTTTGACAAGTTTTTCCAATGGACCATGATCTCGAAACAACTCCGGCTTGGCGATAAATTCTTTGGGCACGGGGCGTCGGGCGGAAAGCTCCTTCAGGACGATCACCAATCCCTGATCGGAAACGTAAGGGGTCGACTTAAAAATCCGCGTGTAGACTTCGACAGTTTTCTTGATGAACGACGAGTCGGTTTCGCGATGCCATTTTTTGATCACTTGCTCGACGAAGGCGCTGTCTTTTTTGATTAGGCCACCGGCTTCGATGTAAGCCTTGAGAAAGCGCTCGACCGCCGAGGGATTGCTCTTGATAAACGCGCGGCTGGTCGCAACGCAGGACGATGGATAAATAAAATTCGGCGTCGACAGATCCACCAAAAGCGGCCAGCCCATCTGAATGAGGCTGAAAGTATTGCGATACGGCAGGGCGGCCGCCGTCACTCTGCCGCTCCGCATCGCCGTTACAATCTCACCGCCACCTCCTAGTTGAAGAATCGTCATGTCTTTTTCCGGATCCAATCCGAGAGATCGCAAGGCGGCGCGCAAATAGAAATGCGTCGTCGAGCCGAGCCTGGTAACGGCGCTGCTTTTGCCTTTGAGGCTTGCCGGGTTTTTGAACTCAGGCCGGGCGACAAAATAGACAACGTCGGTGTCGGCCGGGCAGCCGATCAGCGCGACGTCGCCGCCCTCGATACGCGCCGAGACTACCGATTCCGCTCCGGCGCCGGAGAATTGCACCGTGCCGCTCATAATCATCGTGGTAATCAGCGCGCCGCCGCGAATATGAACAGGTTCGACGTTGAGACCGTATTTCGCGAATAGACCACTGTCTTTGCCAACCAGGATCGGCAGGTGCTGGAGCGACGTCGTCACGCCATAAGGAACGCGCAAAAGTTCTTGAGCAAAAGATCGGGCAGGCGACAGCGCAGCGATCACCCATACGACGAGTAATAACGCTTCACGCGCAGGCTTGAAAATCATCGGATCAGGATTTGAAGTATTTGCTCTCAACCGCCGCGGCGTCGAAGGAAACGAATTCATTTATTCCGGGCTTGCGGATCTGCGGCGTTTCGCTGGCGTCGAACAAAGCCACCGCGCCGTTGGCGGCTTTTAAGCCGACCAGGCCCGGAGCGTGGGCTTCGATGACGACGGCATCCCTGTCGGACCGATTCCAGGCCCAGTGCACTTTGTTCCCCGGGATTCTTTGGAAGTCGCCCTTCTTGCAGTGAAAACCCTGTTCCTCGACGAAGAACCAAATTTCGCCTTCCTGAATGTAGTTGAGCTGCTCGGATTCGTGGATATGCGGCGTCGTGTGATAGCCCGGCGCCCGCGCCGCGATCATCAGACTGCATTCGTTGCCGTATCCCTTGACCGATACCATCGAGCCTTGGCCTTCGGCGCCTGTGCGGACTCCTTTTCGCTCTGGCACATCTGCGCTTTTTACATGAAGCGGCATGGTATTTTTCCTTTCGTTTGCATGGGTATTTGGATACCTGGATGCGGAATCGGATTTATTTTCTGTAGCCGATAGCACAAAAACCGCAAAGTGAGTAGCTCCGATGCCGTCGGCTTGACAGTTTCGCCGGATAGCCGCTACAACCGCGCAAGATAAGGGAGGCTCAATGATTGGTTTAATGATGGTTTGCATGTTCGTCGCCATCTTGTCGTCGGGGACAGCGTGGGCGCAAAAGAGTCTGCCGACGGTGCGCATCGGGATCGAAGCGCCGGCGGGAACCAACAGCCATTACTACGTGACGAAGCAGTTGGGACTATTTCAAAAACACGGCATCAATATCGAATTGATTTCCTTCCCGGGAGGAACTGTGGGGCTCCAAGCGTTGCTCGCCGGCGATATTCAATTCGCCAGCGCCGACGGCACGGCGGGACTGCAGGCCAATCTGCGCGGCGCCAATATTTATTTCGTCGCGGGCATGATCAACACTTTCCCGTTCAGTATCTTATCCAAGCCCGAGATTCGCGCGCCCGCCGATCTGCGCGGCAAGAAAATCGTGATCAGCCGGTATGGTTCCTCATCGGACACGGCCGTGCGCGTGGCGGTGGAAAAATACGATCTCAAACCGGACAAGGATGTGATCATTCTTCAAGGCGGCGGCCAGAGCGAGCGCTTTGCGGCACTGCGCGCCGGTGCGGTCGACGCCGCCATCGTCAGCCCGCCGCTCAATCTTACGGGGAAGCGGCTCGGTTTCAACGAGGTTATCGATCTTTCCCAGTCCGGGATTCCATACGCGCATCAACAGATCGTCGCGGTTAAAGATTATCTCGATCGCAATCCGGACACTGTGCTGCGGACCTTGCGCGCGCTTATCGAAGGCCTCGCAGCCTGGAAAGATCCGGCGAAAAAATCAGTCGTCATCGCCAACGTCGCCAAATATTTGCGCCTGGACCCGGAGAAAAACAAAGATCAGCTCGAAGAAACCTATCGCTACTACGGCAATACTTTCTCGATAAAGCCGTACGCCATGGCTGAGGGTCTGGAATTTACCGCGCAGAT
>VBKX01000521.1 GCA_005879435.1 Deltaproteobacteria bacterium | reverse complement strand
ACCGTGACACGCTCGTGTTGACGCAAGTGTTCGGCCCACGATTCGACAACGAAGGTTTCCAGAAATCGCGTTGGTGTCGCGGAATCATTATAAAGTCCCCAGCGATAAGCGCCGTCGCGCAGGCGTTGAAGGCGCACGCCGCGCATGGCCGTCGCAAATTCCTGCGCCCGCGCGGCGTCGATCATATATTCCACCGTTACCAATACCGGACCGGCGTCCGGCTCAGGATGCATAGACAAGATCGGCTCGGGCCAGTGCTGCGATGGCGAGAAATCGATCTCTTCGTCCAGCCGCAAGCGATAACGTAGCGTCGTCACTATGCCAACGGCCAGAGTGGCGCCGGCCAATAGCAACGTCGTCGAGAGACTCACGCGCTCAGCTACCAATCCCCAAAAAGCGCTGCCGAGCGCCATGCCGCCTTGGGATACGATACCGTACACTGCCAACGCCCGCGCTCGCACCCAGGCCGGCACCGTCACTTGCGCCGCGACATTGAAGGTGGACATGATCGCTATCCAGGCGACACCGCCGGCGATCATCACGACGCAGAGCAGAGCGATGTGACGCGCATAGACCGGACCAGCGGTTGCCACAGCGAATAGGGCGATGGCACCGGCCAATAGCGCATCGGTGGAGAGCCACCGCTCTAGGCGCGGCAAGTACAGTCCGCCGGCCACGGCGCCGGCGCCTAAGCAACCCAAGATCACGCCGTAGCCCGTCGCGTCGAGGGCCAATTCATCGCGCGCCACCAGCGGCAAGAGCGCCCACAGTGCGCTGCCGCCGAAAATGAAAGCGCCGGTGCGAAGCAGAACGGCCTGCACTGCGGGCGCGTGACGAACATAACGAACGCCAGCGCGCATGGCGCCGAAGACATCCTCTGCGGGCAACGCGCTCACGTTTACCGTCCGCGGCCAGCGGTAAAGAACAACCATGACGCCGAGGAAAGAACATGCGTTCAATATGAACACGGCGCCTGATCCGAGCGTGGCGACGACGATACCGCCGAGCGCCGGGCCAACCGCGCGCGCCACGTTATAGCCGACTCCATTCAGAGTTACCGCGCCCCTCAGCTCGGCATCGCCAACCAATTCCGGAATGATTGCCTGCCATGCTGGCGCATTCATCGCCGCGCCCAGACCGAGGGCGAAAGTCAGCGTCAACAAACTCCAGGGCGTGATCGCATCAAGAAACGTCAACACGCCGAGCACGCTGGCCGCAGCGAGCATCCAGCCCTGCGTGGCCAACAACAGACGGCGTCGGTCGACAAGATCCGCGATCGCGCCCGCGGGAAGTCCGACGAGAAAAACCGGCAGGCTCGTTGCCGCTTGCACCAGGGCGACCATCGTCGGAGTGGGAGCGAGCGACGTCATCAGCCACGCCGCGCCGACATTTTGCATCCAGGTGCCGATGTTAGACGCTACGGACGCCAGCCAAAGGGCGCGGAACAGCAGTTGGCGCAGGGGACTCCAAGTCGATGCGTGCGGTGACTGATCGTTAGACATAGTTGCGCCGGCTGCTCGGCTGTTCCAAACTTCAAAAATTGAATCTGGTCGTGAATATTAGGCATACTTACAAGTTTCAGTAAAATCGCAGCATGATCGCATGGGGAAACCGCGCGTCGCGATTATGACGGGTTTGGAATTCCAGCCAATGCGCTTCTTACCAAAGCTCGATTGCTGCTAGGACTTGGGCTAAAACTCAAGTGGGCTCAGTTAGCCGGATGGAGAGGCAATCCGTAGGGAAGCTAGAAAATCGACAAACGCCTGTCTATCCAATGACCATTCGAGTTAGTAGAGTTAGGCAACCTGCCTTGAGCACTGACACGAAATTGTATGCGAAGGCGACAGGTAGTCTTGGGGCTATAAATGTTATTGCCCGGGCCAGCGTACCCGCTTCAGACCGAGGCCGAAGACGCGCGGCAATTGACCGGCTGTTTGTATGTCACTTGTCAGTACTTCACCCTGACGCGATGATATACGCGTCTTGGAGGGTTATTCTCTAATTGTTTTCTTGATACCGAGTTCGAGTAACCATTTCTGCGGCGATGATGAGTAGGCGTCATTCGGCGGTATTTTTGAATTAAGAAGGAAAACAAGCATGAGTTGGCAATCTGCTGAAGAACCAGAAGCAACGGCAGCGCCTGGCTGCAAGGCGATCGAGACCGTCATCGTGCCCCATCCGCGCGATATTGGAGGGTTCGAAGTCCGCCGCGTGCTGCCGTCGTTGGAGCGACGCAGCGTGGGGCCGTTCGTGTTCTTCGATCAGATGGGGCCTGCTGAGCTGATGCCCGGCTCGGGCATCGACGTGCGGCCACATCCACACATCGGTCTCGCCACGGTTACTTATCTGTTTGCTGGGACGATCGTGCATCGGGACAGTCTTGGCAGCGTGCAATCGATCGAGCCCGGCGCGGTCAACTGGATGACCGCGGGGCGCGGTATCGTTCACTCCGAACGGTCCGACGCCGAGCTCAGAAAGCGGCGGCAAAGTCTTTACGGTATTCAGATTTGGGTCGCACTACCGAAGCCGCACGAGGAAACTGCTCCCGACTTTACGCACTATCCCGCGGCGTCCTTGCCAGTGACCGAGGGCGGAGGAAGAACGGTACGCGTCATCGCCGGTTCCCTGTACGGTAAAACTTCACCGGTGAAAACGTTCTCGTCGCTGTTTTACGCGGACGCGACGCTTCAACCGAGCGCTACGCTGTCGATCGCTAACGAATACCTAGAGCGGGCTCTTTATCTCCTTGAAGGTGACGTCGAGCTAGCGGGGCAGCGTTTTAGTCCGGGACGGCTTTTGGTTTTCTCATCCGGTGATGAGATTACGGTCAAGGCGAGCTCAACCGCTCGGTTGCTTTTGTTCGGCGGCGAACCTCTCGACGGCCCCCGTCATGTTTGGTGGAACTTTGTCTCTAGCTCGCGCGAACGCATCGAGCAAGCAAAATCCGACTGGAAAGCTGGGCGTTTTGCACCGGTTCCGGGTGATAGTGAATTTATTCCACTTCCGGAAAATTCGTGACTCAGACGCATGTTCTGGGAATACGGCAAGTGGATCATTCCCGAAGGCGCTGCGTTATGTTCATCCTATTCCTGCATAAAGCGGAAGGAGAAAACCATGCTTGAACTTTATCACGGATATACCTCGGTATGCGCTCAGAAGGCGCGGCTGACTTTGGCGGAGAAAGGGTTGGAATGGGCAAGCCACGTGATGGATTTGAACGGCGATCAGCTTGATCCCGCGTATCTGAAGCTCAATCCCAACGGCGTGGTGCCGACGCTCGTCCACAATGGTCACGTCATCGTCGAATCCACCGTCATCATGCATTACCTCGACGACATTTTTACCGAACCTCCGCTCATGCCGCGCGATCCGCTCGACCGGACGCGGGCGCATCTGTTCAAGAAACTGATGGACGAATACGTCCATCCGGCTTGCATCGTTTTCACCTTTGCCACTGCGAACCGCGCGCCCCTCGCGAACCTTTCGAAAGAACAGCACGACGCGCAGCTCGCCAAAGCGCCCCTCCAGCGTCAATCCGAGTACAAGCGCGCGGCGGTGGAGGAAGGCCTTGGCTCGCCGATGGGCAAGGAAGCAACTAAGAGCTTCGCGAAGCTGCTGAAATGGATTCAAGAATCGACCGAACGGGGACCGTGGCTCGCCGGTCCCGAATATTCTGTCGCCGACATCGCGGCAACACCCTATATGGTGCGGCTCGAAATGTTGAAGCTATCGCGCATGTGGGATGACAAGCCCGGCGTCGCCGGTTGGTGGAAGCGAATCAAAGCACGACCCTCCTACCAGACCGCGCTCACGAAATGGCTGCGGTCGGAGGATATCGCGCGCTACGAAAAGCTCAACGATCCGTGGACCGAAGTGAGCAAGAACCTGGCGGCAGAGGCTCGAGTAGGACAATGAAATCGGCGGGGAATCTGCCCGTCTATTCCTCTTCTAGTTCGGGATAGTGACGAAAGATGCCTAGCTGATTGAACGGCAGTCGCCGCGGGGAGGATAGGTAGGCGGCGATGTTCGGACGAGCCATGACTCGATCGTGTACCATTATCAGCCGCGGGTGCTGGGATTCGAGCCGTTCCATCGTCCGCGAGAAAGCGTAGCGCGATCCCTCGATCATTTGGAACAGGGATAGATCGACGTAGGAAACCCTCTTGCCGAACATGAAGTCAGCGCCATCATTGTTGCGCCTCAGAATTCTTTCAAAATAGCCGGGAAACTTGGGTATGCGGTTGGCTCTAAAATGCGCGGCGCGCTGGTTCCTGCGCATGAGACGATGTATTGCAGCGCTATCCGCGGCGCAAGTCGAAGGATGTCGGTTCTTCGAGGGTTACAGATACAGGATCTTTCGCTCCGTCGGACTGTGCGCAAGCTCGCCGCTCGTCAGGCGATGAGATTCACTTCAGCATGGGTTTGGAAAGCAATCGGATCTGGCAAAGGCATTTGTCGTTCTTTGCTCTAGCGTGCCTCCTCGGCTGATCGGCTACTGGATTTTCTTCGCCTGCGTGTAAGGGCCGGCGTCGAAGGCGCTGTCGGACGCGTCTTCGGTAGCGCCGCCTTGACTATATCGTGCATTCGCTTCAACGACGCGATGTCAGCCGGTTCGAAGCTCGCGATGTACGCGCCCTTCCTATGGCAGTTTCCTACATCGTTCGTCGATGTATTCCTTCGTCTACATCCTGGTTCATCGTCACCAATTTCGCCACGACGCTATCGACTATGCTGCCTTCTATCTTCATCAGAGACGGATGAGTAAGAGAAAAGGATTCGCGTGTCTTTCAAGTTGTGCCGTTTGTTCGGCTTATTGCCGTAGCGGTGAAAGAATTTCCAATTATTTTCGTAGGAGAGCGGCAGTCTCCGTCTCAAACTGGAAAAATTGAATTTCGTCTGAGAAGACGAAGTCTACCTCCGGGTATGAAAAAGACTATCAATCCCTCGAAGATTTCGCCGCTCGATCGATTCATCTCAACATATTCCCTGTAGAAAAGGCGGTTTGCGAGTCGTGAAAATTTATTCGTTGCACTGGTCCGCCGCTTGCGAATTAACCGTAACGTCGGACTGCTCACGTTTACTCGGGTGCCCGGGGCCTCAGTACTAACCCGCGTTTGACTCCAGTCGTGACCCCTTAGCTCTCCGGTTGTCGCAGACCTCCGTGTCCGTCGGTTCAGCATTAGGAGGTTTTTAACGGAATGTCGGGTATCTGACAGACTCTTCAACGATTT
>VBKX01000520.1 GCA_005879435.1 Deltaproteobacteria bacterium | reverse complement strand
TATCGACCTCACAATTAGCCAGGCTCGCTGGAAATCTGACCGTCAAGATTTACAAAAAAGACGAAATTGTTTTCGATCAGGACGAGCGAGCCAGGCTCGTTTACTTGCTAGTTTCGGGAGTCGCTAGGGTTTCCTACAACGCTTATGAGCGACAGACGATTGTCAGTTTGCTTCCGCCGGGAGAATTTTTCGGCCTCGATTCGCTGGTGCCGGAATCCCGCCATCCCTTCAGATGCGACGCCTTTGAA
>VBKX01000523.1 GCA_005879435.1 Deltaproteobacteria bacterium | reverse complement strand
CCGGCGAGGTGCCTATGATCGGTACGCCGGCGCGCTCCAAGGGCAGCGCCAGTTTGAGCGGGGTCTGGCCGCCAAATTGGACGATGACTCCGTCGGGCCTTTCCTGGTCGACGATATTCATCACCTCTTCCATGGTCAGCGGCTCGAAATAGAGTTTATCCGACGTATCGTAATCGGTGCTCACCGTTTCAGGATTACAATTGACCATGATGGTCTCGTAACCCTCTTCCTTGAGCGCAAAGGCGGCATGTACGCAGCAGTAGTCGAATTCAATACCTTGACCGATGCGGTTCGGGCCGCCCCCCAAGATCATGATCTTCTGGCGCGGCGTCGGGTTCGCTTCATCCTCGCCTTCATAGGTTGAATAGAGATATGGAGTAAACGCCTGAAATTCTGCGCCGCAGGTATCGACCGAATTAAACACCGCCTCAACGCCCTTGGCTTTCCTGGTGTTTCGAACTTCAGCTTCGCTCGCGCCGATGAGTGTGGCGATGCGCGCATCGGCAAATCCCATTTGTTTCCACTGACGCAATAATTTCGCGTCCAATTGAGTCAATGATCCTGTGCCGCAAGTGATGTCATTTTCGGTGGCGATGATCTCGCGAATCTTTTCGAGAAACCAGGGATCGATGGCTGAGAGTTGAAAGATCTCGTCGGTGGTCATGCCGAGCCGATACGCGTCGCCCAAATACCAAAGACGCTGTGCGTTGGCCTGCTTGAGTTTTTCGCGCACGATCGCTAGCGACTCCGGTCGGACCGCTTCAGCCAAGTCGATTTTCGGTTCGAAACCAAAGGAGCCGGTTTCCAACGAGCGCATGGCCTTTTGCAGCGATTCTTTGAACGTTCGCCCGATGGCCATCGCTTCGCCCACGGATTTCATTTGCGGCGTTAAAACATCTTTGGCCTGGGGAAACTTCTCGAACGTAAAGCGCGGCACCTTCACGACCACGTAATCGATGGTCGGCTCGAAACAGGCCGGCGTTTCGCGCGTAATATCGTTACGGATTTCGTCGAGGGTATAACCGACCGCGAGCTTCGCCGCGATCTTGGCAATGGGAAACCCCGTCGCCTTGCTCGCCAGGGCGGAGCTGCGTGATACGCGCGGATTCATTTCGATGACCACCATGCGGCCGTTTTTGGGATTCACGGCAAATTGAATGTTTGACCCGCCGGTGTCGACGCCGATCTCGCGAATGACCCGGAGCGCGGCATCGCGCATGATCTGATACTCTTTGTCGGTCAGGGTCTGCGCCGGCGCGACGGTGATCGAGTCGCCGGTATGGATACCCATGGGATCGAAGTTTTCGATCGAGCAGATGATCACGACGTTGTCTTTGTGATCGCGCATGACTTCGAGCTCGAACTCTTTCCAGCCGAGCACCGACTCTTCGATCAGGACTTCATGCACCGGCGAGATGCTTAAACCCGCCTGAACGACTTCTTTAAAATCGTCACGTCCGTAGGCAAAGTTTCCGCCGCTGCCGCCGAGCGTGCGCGACGCGCGGATGATTACCGGGAAGTTCAAGCGTTTTTGAATGCGCATGGCGTCGCGCATGCTGCGCGCATAGCCGCTGCGCGGCAGGTCGAGACCGATGCGCCGCATGGCTTCTTTGAACAGATCACGGTCTTCGGCTTTTTTGATCGAATCGATCTTGGCGCCGATCATCTCGACGCCGTAACGCTCCAGAATTCCCTTCTCAGCGAGATCGATGGCGAGATTGAGCGCCGTTTGGCCGCCCAAGGTTGGTAGAATCGCGTCGGGTTTTTCCTTGGCGATGATCTTTTCGACGATGTCGGTTGTAATGGGCTCGATGTACGTGCGAGCGGCAAATCCGGGGTCGGTCATGATTGTCGCCGGATTAGAGTTGACGAGAATGACCCTGTAGCCCTCTTCTTTAAGAGCTTTAAATGCTTGCGTGCCAGAATAGTCGAACTCGCAAGCTTGGCCGATAATGATCGGCCCAGCACCGATGAGCAGAATCGATTCGATATCCGTTCGTTTCGGCATGGGTCGTTACTTGCCTCGATGTCTTGCCATCATGTCGGTAAATCGTTTGAAAAGATAATTGGCGTCATGCGGTCCCGGCGAAGATTCCGGATGATATTGCACCGAAAAGATCGGCAACTCGCGGTGCGCCAGACCTTCGACGGTGTTGTCGTTCAAGTTCAGGTGCGTTACCTCCGCAGCGCCTTTGAGTGAATCCGCGTCGACGGCGAAGCCGTGGTTCTGCGCGGTGATCTCGACTTTGCGCGTTGTTAGATCCATCACCGGCTGATTGCCGCCGTGGTGGCCGAACTTGAGCTTGTAAGTCGTGCCGCCGAGGGCGAGTCCCATGATCTGATGGCCGAGGCAAATGCCGAATACCGGTTTCTTGCCGATCAATTTTTGTACGTTTTCTTTAGCGTACGGGACAGCGTCGGGATCGCCGGGCCCGTTGGAGAGAAAAATTCCATCGGGATCGAGCGCCAAAACCTCTTCGGCCGGGGTCGCCGCTGGGACGACTTTGACTCGACAGCCGGCCTCGGCGAGATTGCGCAGAATGTTGTATTTGATGCCGTAGTCATAGGCGACGACAAAAAATGCCGGCGCGCCAAAGGTGCCCTTCCCTTTGCGCTTGGACATGGTCTTCGAGCCATCGCGCTCTTTGTAGCCGTCTTCGAGCTGCCACATACCCTGATGCCAGGCGTACGCTTCGCTGCAAGATACCTCGCCGACTAAATCCAGTCCGATCAAGCCCGGCGATTCTTTCGCTTTCGCGACCAACTCATCGGCGTTGGCGGTCAACGTAGAAATCACGCCTTCTTGCGACCCCTGATCGCGCAGGTGGCGAACGAGTGAGCGCGTATCTATGCCCTGAATGCCGACGATGCCGTGCGCTTTCATGTACTCATGCAGCGGCTGGGCGGCGCGCCAATTACTCGGCTGCGGCGTATAATCTTTGACGATAAAACCGTTCATAAAAGGCCGACGCGACTCGACATCCTCGGGATTGACCCCGACGTTGCCGATCTCCGGATATGTCATGGCGACGAGTTGACCTTGGTAGGAGGGATCCGTGAGGATTTCCTGATAACCGGTCATACTGGTGTTAAAAACCACTTCGCCGGTTGCCTCGCCTTCGGCGCCAAAAGCCGTCCCTTCGAAGATTCGCCCATCCGCTAATGCCAAAATCGCTTTCATGGAATTACTTCGTCGCAGTTGCCACCGCGTCGCTCGATGGCTGGAATCCTTCCTCGCTCGGATTAATAACCGAATACATCACGACCTGATCGCGCTCTTCCTGGTCGAGCTCGCGCAGTTTGACGCGCACCCG
>VBKX01000522.1 GCA_005879435.1 Deltaproteobacteria bacterium | reverse complement strand
AAGATGACGCTGATCATTGCGCCGTGGAAGATGAGCGATTTCGAAGGCGCGGGCATCGATCGCCCCGGTTTGGAACATATCGGTTTCAAGGTCGAGAGCGTCGAAGCGGTCAAGAGAGAATTAGCCGCCTTGCGCGAAGCCGCTCCAGAAATGCGCGAGCGCGTCATCGCCGAGCCGAGCGAGGGCGAGCGCCGCGTCGCGTTGATCGCTTCGTGCCGCCATGGACAGCATTCACTTTCCAGTCCCGACGGAGTGTTTATCGATATCTCCCAGGGATGAGGTGAGTACGCGGTTAAATGGCCAGTGTCGAATATTGGGACGGAGGGCTCTCGCGTGGGCGAATTCACCAGAACCAAGGGCGAAATCGAGGCGGCGATCAGCGAAGCGATCGTTCGTTTTGAAATCGACTACATGGGCCGCGGCCCCAAAGAGGCGCGGAGTTACATCGTCGAGGACATCATCCTGGTGCGGCTCAAGGGCATGTTGACGCCGGCCGAGCAACACCTTACCAAAACTGCGGACGGCGTCGACTTGATCAAGAAAATGCGTGCGACTATTATCGATAGCGCAAGGGCGGAATTTTCCCGCGTCATCACCAACACCACCGGTATAGCGGTGCGAGATATTTTGACCGACATCAGCACCGATACAGGCGAACGGATTTTTGTTTTTATTCTCGACCGAAATCTGGGCAGGGAATTGACCCGCAAGATGAGTCCTTGACTCGAACGATTTTACTGACTAGCATCCGATTAGTTTGCAGATGACCCGAAGGGCTGCCTTCAGATCGAAGGCGGCGAGTCGGGACATAGGCCGACCTTGAGATGGTGACATCCGGGTCGGCTTTTTTATTGATGGAAAGTGCCGGTAGGTCAATGAGGGCGTAGCCCGTACGAGGCGACGCGCTCAAGGACAGGCCAGCCTCTCCCGCAGGGAAGGCTGGCTTTTTATTTTTTGGTGGTGTTTTTGAGTCGACCTTAGGCAAGGAGGTGATGCTCTCGATTGGGATAGGAGCCCATTGGATTTAACGATCAAAAACCAGAAACCCCAAAAGGAGGTGCGACATGGCCGATCAAAATATGGTTAACGAGGAAGTCCTGCTGGACGTCAGAGTTGCAGAGGCTTCCAAACTCTATAAATTCTACCTCAACCAGGAAAAGAAAATTCTCGGGATACTGTCGGTGGGCGTTTTCTTGCTTATCTGGGAACTAATCGGAAACACGCTCCAATTGATCAACCCGATGTTTATGAGCGCGCCATCGCTCATTTGGAAGGCCGCTGTTCAGCTGTTCGGTTCCGGAGAGATCTGGAACGATCTCTACGTCAGCGGTATCGAATTCGGATGGGGATATCTGCTCTCGGTCATCGTTGGGGTTCCTTTCGGCATTGCCATCGGTTGGTACAAGAGGTTCGCTTACATCTGCGATCCTTTCGTCAACGCGATGAACGCTACGCCACGCGTCGCGCTTTTGCCGCTGGTGATTATCTGGTTGGGTATCGGCATACTCTCCAAAGTCGGCATTATTTTTCTCGGCGCAGTCTTCCCCCTGCTCATCAACACGCGAGACGGCGTAAAGACGACGCCCGCCAACCTTCTAAACGCTGCGAGAAGTTTCGGCGCTTCAGAGTGGCAGATTTTCAGGAGTGTCGTGATCCCGTCGACCGTGCCATTCATTCTTACCGGTTTGCGCCTCGCCATCGGACGCGCCCTGATCGGCGTCATGGTTGGAGAACTCTACGCTGCGACAGCCGGGATCGGCTTTATGATCACCGTCGCCGGTGCGACGTTCCAGACCGACAAGGTTTTTGTCGGTGTGCTGATTTTTGCTATCACCGGCATGGTCGCGACGGAGGTCGTCGATCGGGCGGAGAGAAGATTTGATAAATGGCGTCCAAAAGTGGGGGCTGACGCGTAAATGTCGCTGCGCCGTTCACCATGCCGGTCGCGGCCAATGACGCGCTCATGTGCGCGTCATTGGCCGCCGCGGCCCTTGCGGACATCGGTTTTAGGATTCCTTCTTTGTTCCAGATGATTTCCGATTCCCGTCAGCATTGCCCGCCTATGCCGCGTTTGTGAATCTTCTGTCTGAATGAAAGACCTGAACCTATTCGTCAATCTGTTTTTGAATTCGTCCTTATCGATGAAGCCGTCGATCTGCAGCGCGCCAAGAAATGGCCGATGCCTTGCCGCGCCAGAGACTCCAAAACAGGTCAGGGTTTCTGTTTCCCTGGCTTGCAAAACCGTTCGCTAGCTCGCGAAGCTAACCCACGTTATAAAACATCGGCAGCGCTGAGGCAGCACGGCGGCGCTCGATCATGGCATTCCACGTGGAGCGCGCATCATCGATATCCAGCGTCCTCGGATAGGATCAGCTCATGGCGCAGATTGGCTTTGAATTTCCGGATGGTGCCTTCTTGCAGAGTAATTTTCCCGTTCGTGTGGACTTTACTTTGCAGGCCTGACATACCTATTTCCTTCCTCTGATAAGTAAGGTATTGGCGCACGCTACGATTCAATTCGCTTCCCTTAACAGAGCGAACTCGTGACGCAAGCCGAGGAAATTTTCCTCGATCTCGATAAACGCGAATCCTCGGATGGGTAAGGCTATCCGGGTGAAGTCTGGATTGTTGACTTAGGTTTAGCGTCGCTTCATCGCGCCCGAGCCGAACTCCTGCTAATCCATTACGCGACGCGAAATATTTTCCGGCGTCAGACCGCCGGACCAGGGATAGCTTTGCAAGCTGTGACTGGTTTTACGGTTGACCAAGGTCTCCGCGTGGCGAATGCCGACCAGTTTGATATTGATCACCGGCACCTTGAGTTCGGCTTCCAATGCAAGCGGCGAAACCACGTAGGGCACGAGGCGTCCGCCCAGCGGGATGAGCGCGTGGGCGCCTTGGGCGATCAATTCCTTACCCACGGCGAGCAAGCGCTCGACCAAGAGATCGTGGTAAGCCGAGAGATCGCCGGTCTCGTAGGTGTTGATCGCCTTGATGCCCGACATGAATCCGTCCATGCGATAATTTTCGATGATCCGCCGCGCATAGACGGCATGGCTATCCAAGGGCGCAATGACGCCGAAACGATCACAAAGGGTCGCGGCG
>VBKX01000518.1:4748-6553 GCA_005879435.1 Deltaproteobacteria bacterium | reverse complement strand
AACAATTTCCGTCGCTCTTTTCCTTGCCGCGTGGGAGCTTGTCGGAAATACGCTCCAGTTAATCAATCCCATGTTTATGAGCGCGCCCTCGCTCATCTGGAAAGCCGCCGTCCAACTATTTGTCTCGGGCGAAATATGGAACGACCTCAGCGTCAGCGGCATCGAATTCGCGTGGGGATATTTCCTATCGGTTATTGTCGGCGTCCCCTTTGGCATCGCGATCGGATGGTATAAAAGATTCGCCTACATCTGTGACCCTTTCGTCAACGCAATGAATGCCACCCCGCGTGTTGCCCTTCTGCCGTTGGTCATCATCTGGTTGGGAATCGGGATTCTGTCCAAAGTCGGCATCATTTTTCTTGGAGCAGTATTCCCGCTGCTGATCAACACTCGCGACGGCGTCAAGACCACGCCCGCCAACCTGCTTACTGCCGCCAGAAGCTTTGGCGCTTCCGAATGGCAGATATTCAAAAGCGTAGTGATCCCATCGACGGTTCCATTCATCCTCACTGGGTTGCGACTGGCGATCGGACGCGCCTTGATCGGCGTCATGGTCGGAGAGCTTTACGCCGCTACCGCCGGCATCGGATTTATGATCACGGTAGCCGGCGCAACATTCCAGACCGATAAAGTCTTTGTCGGCGTGCTCATATTTGCCATTACCGGGATGTTCGCGACGGAAATGGTCGACAGGGCCGAGAGAAAATTCGACAAATGGCGGCCGAAGGTCGGTTCCGAACAATAGTTTTTCATCGAGAGCGCAGCCAAATACGAAGCGCTCGAATCTCGACTAACTTCACCGTCGACGAAAACAAGGCCAGCCTAACTAACAAGAGTTAGGCTGGCCCTGATTCTGACACGCGAGAGAAAAGCGACAGCGAAAGAAAGTCGTTGATGAACCGTTCTGTCAAATCGCCCCGTGTGAAAGTTATCCTCGATAGAAAACTCTCAAACCAACGGTTCAACAGCACTTCCATTCTTCACGGCAGCTTTTCTGCTTGGAACCACGCCGTCAAAATCCATCCACTTGGCTTCACATTTAGGGCGACGAAACGGTCGCGGCGATTCTTAGACCAGCAGCTCTCACTAGGCTCGCGGCAAACCGGGATTTCTTCGCCGTAACTGGCGATCGACAGCCGAGCGTCGGCGACCCCAACTTTTCGAGATAGTCCGCGCGTTCGGCACCCAATGCCAGTTCGTTCTCGTCGGTGCCCCGCCCATCGCAACGACCTTCGTTCTCGACTCGGAGGGCGGGAATTTTTTAGCCACTTATCAGCTGTTTTTAGCGTTGCTCGCGCGTCCGCGCTGAGATCATAGTGATCGAACCCAAAGAATATTTCCTTTAACGCGCTATGCGACATTCTGGTCGGCTCCCTGCGGAACAATGCATCTCTCTGGTGCGTGTCGCGAGAACGTGAGACTTGCACTTTTGAATTCAACTGTAGTAGAGCTTCCGCCGGAGACCTTGTCGTAATATCAGCTCTTTTACATTCGTGACCGGAGTAAGTTTCACTGAGGGAAAAGCCATGATGCGCTACTTATTTGAAACTGTGGTTACGTTCGGTGTGGCAATCTTTGCGATGAGCACGGCGATTTACGCGCAGGACAATCCCTATCGCGAGGACGGCTGGGCAAAGCTCCCCGACGGGAGGAAGCTCGGCCAGACGAGCGCCATCGGTATCGATTCCGGCGGCAATGTCTGGCTTTTCGAGCGGTGCGGCGCCAACTCCTGTGTCGGCTCGAATGTCGCGCCGATTATCAAGTTCGACTCGTCGGGCAAATACGTAACCAGCTTCGGGACGGGC
>VBKX01000518.1:0-4714 GCA_005879435.1 Deltaproteobacteria bacterium | reverse complement strand
GGCGTCAAGCGAGGCATCAGAATCGGCAACGTCAACGACGGCAAAGTGAAAACGCTCATCCCCGGCCTCGGCGCCAACGCGGATACGCAAAGCGTAGCCGAAGGCGTCGCCGTAGACGCCATGGGCAATGTTTACGGCGCCGAAAGTAACAGCATGATCATCAGGAAGTTCGTAAAAAAGTAAGCGGAGAAACATTTCCTTCGGTAGACGGTAGACAACGACCGTCTGTATTTTGACTCAAGAATCGGAACGCACGACTTCTTGAAAGACAACAACGTCGGGGCCCCTGCCAAGTCAAATAAGGAAGGGTGAAATTATGAAGCCGAAAAATCGTGAGCCGAAAAATTTCTCCCGCAGGGACTTTCTTAAAACTTCGGCGGCCGGCGTCGGCGCCGTTGCTTTAACCAGCCTCGCCACGTCGCCATCGTCGGCGCAAGCACAAACAATCAAGTGGGATAGAGATGCGGACGTCCTGGTTGTAGGCTCGGGGGCCACCGGGCTACCGGCAGCCATTGCTGCCATCGAAAGCGGCGCTTCCGTGCTGGTGATCGAAGCCAACTGGGACGTCGGCGGACACGCTATTCTCAGCGGCGGAAACGTCGCGCTCGGCGGTGGTACGAGTAAGCAGAAACAACACGACGTCGTGGATTCGCCGGACCTGCTTTTCTCAGACCTCACCGACTGGTCGGTAGTCGAATCCAACGGTTTCCCCGATTACCGTTACAATGACAAGGAAATTATCCGCGCGTTTGCCGACAATAGCGCGCCGACGTTTGAATGGCTGATCGCTCATGGAGTCGTATTTGTCGATAAAGCACCGGACAACCAGGGCGCGGGCGCGACCGGCAACTCCGCTCCGAGAGAGAATCATGCCGCCGCTATGGCTTGGCCGCAAATGCAAACTGGCAGACCAGTGGCTGCCGAGCGTCAAGCGACGACGTCGTCGGGCATCGGTCTCATACGGCCGCTGGAAGCAAGCGCGCGAAAAATGGGCGCGCAGATTCTTCTGCAGCACAGGATGGCGGGCCTGATCCGAGAGCATCCCACGTCAGGAAGAATTATCGGTATCACGGCGACCAGCCAGGGCAAGACGGTAAATATTCGCGCCAAGAAAGGTGTCATTCTCGCCACCGGCGGTTCCACGGGTAATGTGAATTTCCGCAGAATGTTCGACCCGCGGCTGACCGAGGAATACTGCGGCGTTGCCGGCGAGCCCTACACGGTTCAAGACGCGAGCGGCGAGCTTGCGGCCATCGCGATCGGCGCATCCCTGTGGGGCTTGTATAACCAGACCGGTGAGTTCGGCGCAAGCATAACCAAACCCGGCCGGATCGGCTGCCAGTACGGTTACGTCAACCTGCCGTGGCAGCCAACCAGCCCGATATTCAAGCTCGCCCGCGACATCGGGCTTCGTGTAGCGGATTGGCAAGAAGTGATCTTGGTGAACCAGGCGGGTGTGAGATTTTATGACGAAACGGTCGGCCAGTTCACCTCGAACAATTACAACGCCATAAAAAATTACACGCCGCGAAGTTACCTCAATGCGGCGAACATCAAATACAACCCAAGAAATTTTTTAAATGCCGCAATGGCCGGGACCGGCGAAGCGGTCAATGGCGGCGGGCCAATCTGGGCGATCTTCGATTCGGACGCTGTGAAGCGCGAGAACTGGACGGTCGCTCCGCCACACGTGGATATCGCAGAGGGATTCTTCGCTGCCGCAGAAACTATCGCGGAGCTGACGGGCAATATCAAAAACAAATATCAGAAAAAGCCGATGCCGCCGGACGTCTGGAAAAAACCGTAACCAACTATAACTCCTTCGTCGACGCGGGCAAGGACGCAGACTTTGGCAAGCCCGCACCCAAATACAAGATCCAGACGCCGCCATTCTATGCCGGCTGGGCAACGCCAGTGCTTCACGACACGCGCGCCGGCCTCAGGATCAACGCTAAGTGCCAGGTGATGGACTTCTCGGGCAACGTCATACCGGGCCTGTACTGTGGCGGCGAGTCAGCCGGCGGATTCAGTCTCCACGGATTGGCGAGGTGCACCGTCCAAGGCCGCATCGCCGGTAAGAACGCTGCTCTTGAAGCGGTAGCGGAGATTTCGCGGTCGTAAATCGCTCGGTTGTGGGGAGGAGTCTCGCGATCGACAATGGCTGACTTCATCGGTCGCATCCGAATTTGCTCTCGCCGTTGACGAGTTCAATTCTACCCGGCTAAACACCGCGCCCACCGGATGAACGCGGATCTCCACAGGATTTATCAACTCGAAGCCGACGTTCTATCCGTCATTCCCGCGCACGCGGGAATCCAGGCTAGTCCGAGCTTGAAGTGAACCCACATGCCTCAGCTAATTCTCACCGCCGCCACCCCGACTAATCATAGAGGCTATCGATGAATCCACCTTTGTCGAGCTCGCGGACGAAGCTGTCGTTGTAGAAATCTTCCGGTTTGTACCTGCGCATCTCATGGGTGTTGTAGATTTCCATGACTTTTTTGATCCCGTCGACCGACGGATACGGCTTGCGCGGCAGGTTCGAAACCTCGCGATAGAAAAGCTCCTGTTTCCCCGGGTCGGTCACGTTGTACCATTTGGCCATCGCGCTGAATGCCGCTTGTTTGTTCCGCTTCACCAAGGCGATCATTTCGACGGTCGACTTAACAAACCGGTGCGTCGCCTCCTGGTTGTCCTTCAGCCAAGCGCGTGAGACGCTCACCCCGGAGCCGGCGTTAGGGATATTGTATTTTGCCAAGTCGACAAGGATTTTGTAGCCCTCGGATAACGCCATGGTCTCGTGCAGCTCGCTCGCGATGATCGCGTCTACGCGCCCGCTCTTCAACGCGTCCATAGTATTGGCGCCCGACATCAGAGATAAATCCTGCTCCGGATTCCAGCCCATGATCTTAGAAAAAGTCAGCGCAACGAAATGGGTCACCGCGCCGTAGCCCGAGTAGCCGAGTCGTTTGCCTTTGAGCTGCTCGATGCTGGCGATGTCGGGGCGCCCAATTATGCGCCAGCGCACCACGGGGTCGGTGCAAGCGACGATCACGCGATCGTCCGCTTGCGCATCCGTCGTCCAGCGGACGATTAGCGGACTGCCGCCGCCGATCACGACCGGAGTATCCCGACCGCCGGCGTGAATAAATTCCTTGGGTACGATAACACCGCTGCGGCGCGCGACATCCGCCGCGCTCGGCGTAATAAATTGCTCGACGTCGAGACCGTTCTTCTTGTAAATCCCCGCCTCATAGGCAGCCACAAACGGCACCTTGTTGAGCGAAACATCTCCCAACCCAACGCGGAGCTTGATGAGAGTTTCCTGCGCGCTAACGGCGGTTGCTCCGCCGATGATTAAAGTGATAACCGAAACCAACGGCCCCAGTCTCATCGGACAGATCTGCAATCGCGCGAGCCACCTCCATTTCATCTCGACCTCCTGCGCCGGCAGAGGCGATACTCTCTTCAGCATCCGACTGATGTTTTGTTTTACGTCTCTCGACAATCGCGCCAAATGCAATTTCACACCTTCCACCCCAGCGACAGATCGACGCGCGTACCGACCGGATCGAGGACAAATGTCTCGGCAAAACGACCGTCTCGGGGAAGATTTGCCGTTCCGCCCGTGGCGCCAGCGGCGAGCGCGGTTTGCGTCGCTCCTTTTACATCTTCGACTTCCATGCCGAAGTGATAAATGCCTTCGCGGCGGTTGCGGGCCGGCAAAACGGCGAGGTTGATGTGGCCGTCGGAAAGATAGATCGCCCTGCCGTGCTCACTCGCTTCACCGCTGCGAGCGACCTCTTTGAGACCGAAGGATGTCTTATAAAACTCGGAAAGTTTTTCGGTATCCTTCGTGAGTAGTGCGATATGTCTGATACGTGCCATGGTTTGTCTCCTCTCTTGTTAAGAAACCTATCCCAATTTACTTCCGATACAATTGCTCAATCATGCCGCTCTTTTCAATCTCCTTAAAAAAGCTCGCGTCGATGAAGTCCGCCGTCGAGAAGCTCTTCACCTTCGGGTCGGTTTCGCGATCGAGCACCGCTTGGAGCGCCTTGTCATTGGGCGCGGGCAAAACTTCCATCAAATCGATCTGCTCCTGGTAAAGATAACTCGCCTCTTCCGCGCTTAAGCCGCCGAAATATTTCTGTAGTAGTGCGATCGATCCGGGGCGATTGGCTTTTAAATAGTGAATCGCCTCGACGAAGGAACGCATTAGCCGGTCGACCACGCCGCGTCTGCGCTGGATAAAACCACGGGTCGCTGCAAAGGTGCCCGACGGCGATAGGATTTTAAGCTCGGCGGCGCTGGCGAGAAGCCTCGCGCCCGCTTTCTCGGCAGTCAGCGCGGCGAGACCCGCCAGCGCGCCGACGTCGAGCTTGCCGGCAACCATCGCGGCCGCGACTTGCGGATGCCCGCCGAGCTGGAGAATCGTCACGTCCTTGTCCGGTTTCAGCCCGCCGAGTGCCAGCGCATTGCGTGTGAAGGTGTCCGCTTCCGAACCGTACTGTGAGACGCCGATGATCGCGCCTTTTAAATCTTCAAGACGGCGTATTTTTGAATTGCGGGCGACCATGAGCTTTTGGCTTGAAACGTTGGCCGCGGCGCCGAGGATCGCGATTTCGGCGCCGCGCACCCGCGCGCGAGTGATCGCGGTGATGCCGGCGAAGGCGACATCGACGTCGCCGGCGATAAGAGACTGAACCAATCT
>VBKX01000519.1 GCA_005879435.1 Deltaproteobacteria bacterium | reverse complement strand
TCGTCCAGCGGGAAATGAATTGCCGACTCCTCGCTCGCACTGGGTCGCGGGTTCTACAGACATTTTTAGGGAGTGTATGGATCGCCGTTTTGTGCCGAAGTCGGATACTTTTACGACGCCGTCTCTATCGCTTTCGCGGTGTCGTAGAACTCGAAGAATTCGCAGATCTTACCGTCACGGAATTTGTGGAAGTCGGCTTTCGGCGTTTCGAGCACCTTGCCGGTGCGTTTGTTTTTGAATGAGACGTGGGCGAGGGCGACAACGCGGTCGCCCTCGGCGATGTATTCGTCGACGCGGTAGTATTTCATCTCCCAATCCGCGGTCAGGCCCGCGAAGTACTGCCTGACCTCGTCCTTGCAACTGGACATGCGGGTGAATTCTATTGTTTTGGCGCCTTCTGCCAGAGAACGGAATTTCACGTCATCCGACATGTTGTCGAGCCAATGGTCGACGCTCCCACCTTTGGTGTCGTTCCAGAGTCGCTAAGCTGCTTTGAGAATTGTAACGTTTTTGTTTTCATGGGCCATAAAAATAATTCTCCTCGTGCAGATTTAAGTCTGCGAAGTAGTCGAACGACGCCGATGCGTCTGTGCCGCTTCATATCGCCTTCGCCGTAATCGAACAAGATGCAGTAGTGGCGCGGGAAAAGCGGGCTAGGTGGAAGTCAGCTTAAGGCCGATGATCCCGGCGACAATTAGCACGATACAGGCGAGCCGAGACGGGGCCGAAGACTCGGCAAACAAGATCATTCCAATGACCGCCGTGCCGGCGGCGCCGATGCCGGTCCAAACCGCGTAACCGGTACCAATGGGGATCGTCCTAATCGCCTGAGCCAGGAAGTAGAAACTTGCCAGCCCGCTAAGGATCGTCACGATACCCCACGAGAGGTTCGTAAATCCGTCGGTGTACCTCAAACTCATGGCCCAAAAGATTTCTAAAACACCCGCGATGATTAAGAAGATCCACGCCATTCGATTCCTCCGAAGCATTATTTCATTGCGTGTAATAAATATGAGCCGCGTTCCCGTTCTCGCATCGAGGGTCTAACTTGGAGGTGGTTTTTCCCTCGGCTGCATCAGCGCATCTAACGCCAAAAGAACCGCGCCCGTGGTGATTGCCATATCGGCGACGTTGAAAATTCCGGTGCGAAGAGGACCGATTCCCATGTTCAGGAAGTCGACGACGCTGCCGTCGTAAGCGATCCGGTCGATGACATTGCTGATGCCGCCGGCGCATACCAGCGATAGAAAAAGAGCATGATTGGTCGCCAGCGCGCCGTTGAAGAGCGTATAAAAAAGCAAGCCCAAAAGAAATAGCCCGACCAAAACCGTAAAGACCAGGTGACGCCAAGGTTCGGAGAGCGATTGTAGCCGCACCGTGTCCGCCGCAAACGAAATCGTTTCGCCGGGAATCAAATAGCGCTTCGCCAGCAGTTTGGTGGCCTGATCGCTAGCGATACAAGCGGCGATTACCAACAAAGCGAGAATGATTCTGCGTGTCATCCGGCAGGTGTCCGATCTCCGATGCCTCCGCCAATATATCTTATATCTTTCGGTGCAGTTGCTTGCCAGTCTCGTGGATCATTAAGCATTATAGATTTTCCGTCCGGCACTACCGGCGCGACTCTGGTAACGCTGCCGGCTTTATGTAACATACGCGGCATGGCTCGCGGTAAAGCGGAACTCGAGAGACTTATTCGCGGCGCGATGGGCGATCTTAAGGCCGATCTCATCATCGCCGGCGGTAAATTGATCAACGTCTATTCGGGAGAAATTCTGGAAGGGATCGAGATTGCGGTTCTCGACGGGCGGATTTGTTACGTCGGCGCCAGCGCAAAACATGCATGCGGCAGCGCAACGGAGATTTTAGATGCGTCGGGAAGTTACGTTTCGCCGGGATTCATCGACGGTCACACACACATCGGTCACTATGCTCGGCCGTTTGAAAACCTCCAATCATTTTTGCCGCATGGGACGACGGCAGTGGTGACGTCGTGCGATGAACTGTCGAGCGTCTTCGGTTACCGTGGGCACAAGTTATTCCTCGATGAAGTCGAACGCCATCCGCTGCGAGTTTACACGCTCGTTTCGATGGCTGCACCCCAGGACCCGCTGCTGTGCACTACGGCGACGTTTACCAATGCCGAAATCGCGGCAGCGCTGGCGGATCCGCGGGTGTTGGGTATGGGCGAGATCGTATCATGGTTGCGGCTGACGCAGTGTGATGAAGAAATTCTCGAACGCATAGCGCTGGCGAACCGCAATGGTCGGCTCATTCACGGCCATACGGCTGGCGCGCGGGATCAAAAGTTGTGCGCCGTTGCGGCCGCGGGAGTTTCGTCCTGTCACGAGCCGATTCGCTTCGAGGACGCGCTGGAGCGTTTGCGCCTCGGTTATTGGACGATGTTGCGCGAGGGATCGTTGCGGCAAGACTTGGCGGCGACACTGCCCCAGCTAATCTCGGCGGGCGTGACCCTTCAACGGTTGATTTTAGTCACGGACAGCATGTCCCCGGATGATGTTGAAGAGCGCGGGCACATGGATCATGTCGTGCGACGCGCTATTTCTTTGGGGCTCACGCCGCTGCAGGCAATTCAAGCCGTGACGATAAATCCGGCTATCTATTCAGGCTTGGACCGGGATATCGGCGGCATTGCTCCCGGTCGCTTCGCGGATATTGCGCTTGTTGACGATCTTGACCGCTGTCACGTCCGAGAGGTACTCATCGGCGGCAAAATCGTGGCGCGAAACGGCGTATCTCGGGTAGCAAGCGGCGCCATAACCTTGCCGATTGAAGAGATTTCGCTGGGCATTAGCCTGCCGATTTCTGCTGAAACGTTTCGAATCGCCGCTCCTTCCTCCACAGCGAAAGTTCGCGTGATGGAACTGGTGAATCAAACCATCACCGCGGAAAAAATCATGGAATTCAACGGAGCGTCGGGGTTTATCGAGGCAAATCTCGACGACGATGTGCTCAAAGTGGCGATGTTCGATCGGCACCACGGATCGGCGAAAGTCGCGTTCGGTTTTCTCAAGGGATTCGGTGCCAAAGTGGGGGCAGTCGGCCTGACGACGAATCTCGATGAAAATACGCTCATGATTGTCGGCAGCGACGACGATGATATGGCGCGTTGTGCCGACACGCTGGTTCGAGCGGGCGGCGGCATGGCCATGGTCGACGACGGTACTGTTTTGGAACAGATTGATTTTCCCTACGGCGGACTTTTCTCGCTACTGCCATGGCAGGAAGTCGGACGCAATCTCAGAAGCATTCAACATCGGCTGAAAAAAATGGGCTCATCTTTCGACAAGCCCATTTTCGCATTGAGTT
>VBKX01000083.1:9943-18279 GCA_005879435.1 Deltaproteobacteria bacterium | reverse complement strand
ATGTCATCGAGCGGCGTCGAATTCACGGCGCTGCACCAAGGTCAATCCCTGGGTAGGCTGCGCTTGCATCTTCCTGGACGCCATAGCGCCACCAATGCCATGGCGGCCGTCGCCGTCGCGTTTGAATTGGAAATTCCTTTTAAACAGGTGACCGACGCGCTTGGCGCGTTTACCGGTATTCACCGGCGATTCGAAATCAAAGGCGAACCGAACGGAATTCTGGTGATCGACGACTACGGTCATCATCCGACGGAAATTCGCGCCACCATCGGGGCGATCCGCGATAGTTGGAAGCGACCATTGACGGTGGTTTTTCAGCCTCATCGATTTACTCGAACGAGAGATCTTTTCGACGAATTTTTGACGGCTTTCGAAGGCGCGGACCGTTTGGTGCTGACCGAAATCTATCCCGCCGGCGAGGATCCAATCCCTGGCGCGACGGGCGAAGCGCTTTACCAGGCGATCAAGCGCAAAGGACACTTGGACGTGCAATTTGTTTTACAAGATCGGTGAAGCGTTGGTCGAGACGCTCAAATGAAGCGATGGAGTGATGGAATACTGGAGTATTGGAGTGATGGATGGGGAGAGAAGTCGCAATACTCCATCACTCCACCACTCCAATCCGTCCGTGATGTTTGCGATGTCACAGGAAACTCGGAAAGCAGCATTGGCCTCGGAGCTTAAGCAGATTGCCGGCGTGAGGGTCAAAATGGACGAGCCCTTGGCGCGTTACACTTCGATGAAGATCGGCGGGCCGGCTGATTACTTCATCGAAACGGAGAATGACACGGCGCTGGCGCGTCTGTTGCAAGTTCTCCATCGGCATGGGGAACGCTTTTGTCTATTGGGCAACGGCAGCAACGTTTTGATCGGCGACCGCGGGGTGCGCGGCGCGGTCATTCGTCTCGCCGGTGAATTTAAAAAAGCGCAATGGCACGAAACAGGCGTAACAGTGCAAGTCAATGTCGGCGCGGCTTTTCAAGTCACGCAGTTAGTCCGCGACGCCGCGCGCAGAGGGTACGCGGATCTGGAATTTGCCGAAGGTATCCCCGGCACTGTCGGTGGCGCGCTGTACATGAACGCGGGCGCCTACGGTTCGGAGTTCGAAAAGGTCGTCGATCATGTCGATGCGATGAATTCCCGGGGCGATCCGCTTCATCTGTCACGTGCGCAGATGACGTTGAGCTACCGTGACTCGCATTTGCCCGCAGGTACCGTGGTTACGCATGTGCGCATGAAATTGCGCAAGGAAGAGTCCGCGCAGGTAAGCTCTAAGGTTCGCGAGATCACACGCAAGCGAAAGGGCAGCCAGCCTTCCGGCTTTCCCAACTCCGGGTCGATGTTTCGCAATCCGTCGGGAGATTTTGCCGGTCGATTAATCGAAGCCGCCGGTTTGAAGGGCAAGCGCATCGGCCAAGCGCAGATTTCGGAGCGCCACGCTAATTTTTTCGTCAACCACGGCGGCGCCAAGGCGGAAGATGTGCGACGATTGATGGCGCTCGCGCAAAGCGAAGTGCGCGACCGATTTGGCGTTGAGCTGGTGCCTGAGGTCAAGTTTTTCGGGGATTGGGACACGATTTAGGCGATAGGGCGTCATGCAGCTTAAAGTTTATCGCAGAGATAACCGGAAAAAAGATGAGCGGCGCCGGCGCCGACAAATTTTCCGCTTTAGCGCGGTGCTCGGCGCGCTCCTGTTGACGCTGATGGTTTATCGCCTGAGTGGACCGCTGTTGCTCGCCGCGGATTCGCTGCGAGCTTTCGTCATGGACAATGAATACTTTTCGGTGCGTCAGATTCAGGTGCGCGGCGGCGATAAGGTGAGCGGTAACGAGATCGTCGCCATCGCCGGATTGCAGCAGGGAATGAGCATCTGGAAAGTCGACTTGGCCGCCATCGAGGAAAAGGTCGCCAAACATCCTTGGGTGCGCCGGGCCCTGGTGCGCCGCGAGTTTCCCGGGCGCATCATCATCGATGTCGAGGAACGTGTTCCCAGAGCGATTGTCGCGATTCGTAAGCTTTACTATGTCGACTCGGACGGAGTGATTTTCAAAGAAGTGGGTCCCGGCGAGAACGTCAAATACCCGCTGCTGACCGGGCTGCGCGCCGAAGAATTCACGGCACCGAATGCCTCCATGCGCAGGCGAATTCAGGATGCCATCCGCCTCGGCGAGCTGATGGCTCAGCGATCGCATTCTCTGTCGGAAATTCATTTCGATGCGCCCGATCGGTTGGTCGTGTACACGACCGATTTTCCGATCGCTCTACGTATGGGTTGGGGGGATTGGGAAGAGAAAATGATTCGCATGGATCGCTTGATGTCTTTGTGGAAGGGCAACGAAGAGCGGTTGGGGTCCTTGGACATGAGTTATCGCGATCAAGTCGTGGCCCGTCTGCGTCGGGTCCAACAGTAATTTTTTACAAGGCAAATCGAAAAGCTATGGGGAAGAAAAGCAACATCGTAGTCGGTTTGGACATCGGAACTTCTAAGGTCTGCGTGGTGGTCGGTGAGATGACCGAACGCGGCGTCGAGGTCATCGGCGTCGGTTCGCATCTTTCTCAAGGACTGCGCAAGGGCGTGGTGATCAATATCGAGGCCACCGTGAGCTCGCTCAAGAAGGCTGTCGAGGAAGCAAGTTTGATGGCGGGCTGTGAGATTCACACCGTCTTTACGAGTATTTCGGGTGGTCACATCAAGGCATTCAATAGCCACGGTATCGTCGCGGTCAAGAACAAAGAGGTGATGGTGCGAGATCTGGAGCGGGTCATCGACGCCGCGAAAGCGGTGGCGATCCCGATGGACCGCGAGGTGCTTCATGTTTTGCCGCAAGACTACATCATCGATGATCAGGACGGCATTAGGGATCCGTTGGGCATGTCGGGCGTGCGGTTGGAAGCGAAAGTTCATATCGTTACCGGCGCGGTCGCGTCGGCGCAAAATATCATCAAATGCTGCAACCGCACGGGACTCAACGTTGCCGAGGTCGTCCTGGCGCCGCTTGCCGCCGCGGAAGCCGTGCTCACCGACGAAGAGCGCGAATTGGGCGTCCTGTTGATCGATATGGGCGGCGGCACGACCGACCTTGCGGTTTATCATGACGGCACGGTGAAACACACGGCGGCGATTCCTATCGGCGGCAACCACGTCACGAACGACATCGCCGCCGGGCTGCGTACGCCGTTCAATGATGCAGAACGATTGAAGCAGCGCCATGGGTTCGCCAAAGCGGCGATGGTGCGGGAAGACGAAAGGGTCGAGGTGTCGTGCGTCGCCGGCAAAGGCGTGGGTACTATTTTCCGCCAGATTCTCTGCGAGATTATCGAGCCGCGACTGGATGAGATTTTCGAGCTGGTGCAAAAGGAGATCGCCAAATCGGGATACGACGGCGCGCTGGCGTCGGGAATCGTGGCCACCGGTGGCTCGATGCTTTTGGGCGGCGCCGTCGCCATGGCCGAACGATCGTTTGGGTTGCCGGTGCGACTGGGTGTTCCGGCGCGCGTCGGCGGTCTCGTCGATATTATCAACAACCCGGTGTACGCCACGGCGGTCGGTTTGGCGCTGCACGGCATGAAGCGACAGGATCGCGTGATTTTTCGCGGCCGTGACGACAAGATTCTTTCCAAAGTCAAGCATCGCATGTCGGATTGGCTGAACGAGTTCTTTTAATTACTGCAAACAAAATTTACTGATTTTTCCAGAGGAGGAAAATTTATGTTCGAGATTGTGGAGCACAATAGTCTGACCGCACGCATCAAGGTGATCGGCATCGGTGGCGGCGGCGGCAACGCGGTCAATACGATGATCGGCTCGAAACTTTCCGGCGTCGACTTCATGGTGGCGAACACCGATGCGCAATCGTTGGAAGCGAGCCAGGCGCCGGTGCGAATTCAACTCGGCGGCACCGTGACCAAAGGGTTAGGCGCGGGCGCTAACCCGGAGATCGGCCGCCGCGCCGCCCTCGAGGATCAAGAAAAGATCAGGGAGTATCTCGAAGGCTCCGACATGATCTTCATTACGGCGGGGATGGGCGGCGGCACGGGGACGGGCGGCGCGCCGGTGCTGGCCCGTGTGGCGCGCGAAGTGGGCGCGTTAACCGTCGGCGTCGTGACCAAGCCTTTTATTTTCGAGGGCAAGAAGCGCATGCGCCAGGCTGAAGAAGGCATCGAGGAATTGAAAGCGAGCGTCGATACGCTGATCGTCATTCCCAATCAGCGTTTGCTGAGCATCGCCGCTAAGACGACGACGATGCTCGAGGCATTTCATAAGGCGGACGATGTCTTGCTGCAAGCGGTGCGCGGCATTTCCGATCTCATTATCACGCCGGGATTGATCAACCTCGATTTTGCCGACGTGCGCACGGTGATGGCTGAGATGGGGCTGGCGCTGATGGGAGCGTCAGTGGCCTCGGGCGAGAATCGCGCGATCGAGGCGGCGCAAAAAGCGATTTCGAGCCCGCTCCTCGAAGACATCTCGATCCAGGGCGCACGCGGCGTCCTGATCAACATCACCGGCGGCCCCGATCTCTGCTTGCATGAGGTGAATGAAGCGGCGTCGATGATCCAGGAGGAAGCGCATGACGATGCCAACATCATCTTCGGCGCGGTGATCGATGAAAGCCTGACCGACGAAATTCGCATCACGGTCATCGCCACCGGTTTCGGTGAAATCAAAGATGAAAAAAAACCGGCGCCGCAGCCCAATGTCGCAAGCCTTGCGAACCCGATGCCGAAAAGTCGGAAAGTGGTCCATCTGGGCACCATCGTCGACGATCTCGACACGCCGACCTGGCAGCGCAAGAAAGCCGGTAGCGACGAGGTCGAAACCGTGACCTTGAGTAAAAGCAATTTCGAGTTTAACGGCAACCAAGAAGAGGATGACAAATACGATATCCCGACGTTTCTGCGACGCCAGATGGATTGAACGGCCGAATTAACGAGCAGCCGAATCGGAAGACCAATTTCCGAGTCGGATCAGGGCGATTGCCGATCGGGACGACGGCCAGATCGCAAAAATCGACTTCTTTGGATTTGGCTGTAGCGCTTTTGCGGATGATAGGGCTGCTATTTTTAATAGCGCATGCGCATGCCGTGGTCGACCGATAGGGTGATTTCGGCAGAACTCAGTTCGGCGGGGAAGAGGGCGCCGGAGATCCTGGCGCCGTTGATGCTGGCGCCCTCGAGCCGAGCTTTGGAAAAATCGACACCGCGCAAATCGGCGGAGCGAAAGTAACTGTTGCTAAAATCAATATCCGCAGCGTCGAGTCCCCGTAAATCGACATAGCGCAGGTCGCAAGAAGTTAGATCGCTTTTCTCTCCTTGAGCTTTGCGCCGGTTGAACTCTTTGACATTGCCGTCGCGTAGCAGCTGATAGAGAGGATCGTCGTAGGTGAGCGGTTTGAGCGCCATAATCGTCGGTTGCCAGTAAGACGCGAGCGAGTAGCTGCGCCTTCGATTGAAGGATCGGCACTATTTGGAAGTTCTTAAACGCCGCTCTTTGCGCGATCTTTCCAGGGCCAGACCGATCAGCCGGTCGATCAGTCTCGGATAGCTTAAACCACTGGCTTCCCACATCTTGGGGTACATGCTGATCTTTGTGAATCCCGGAATGGTATTGATCTCATTGACCAACACTTGGCCGTTCGGTCGCAGGAAAAAGTCTACCCGGGCCATGCCTTCGCAACAAAGCGCCCGGTAAGCGCGCACAGCGGTTTGCTGAATTGTTTTCACGATCCGATTCGGCAAGCGAGCGGGAATTTGCAACCGCGCGCCTCTATTATCGAGGTACTTGGCGTCGTAGGAGTAAAAGTCATGCTGCACGATAATTTCCCCGGGCAGCGACGCCGTCGGTTGATCGTTGCCGAGGACCGAGCATTCGATCTCGCGGCCGTGAACGCCTTCCTCGATGATAATCTTGTTGTCATAGCGAAAAGCATCCAACAGAGCTGCGGCGAATTGAGAGCTCTGACTCACCTTGCTGATGCCGACGGAAGAACCGAGATTCGCCGGCTTCACAAATAGCGGCAGCCCCAGCGCGTTCTTCACTTTGGCGAAGCTGATCTTATTTCGGTCTGCTTGTTTGAACACAACGAAATTCGCGATCGGGATTTGCGCATCGCGCAACAGCCGTTTCATGACGTCTTTGTCCATGCCCACCGCCGACCCCAAAATACCGGCGCCCACAAAGGGTATGTTGGCGAGCTTGAGTAAACCTTGAACCGTGCCGTCTTCCCCGAAGGGACCGTGGAGGACTGGAAACACGACATCCACGGCACCGAACCCTGGACCGGTGCGCCGGACCATCGGCGTCGCGGTATCCCCCGGCATCACCGCCGCGACATTTCTTGCGTCTTTGAATTCAACTTTCGATTGTTCCTTACCAAGCAATAGTTGCGCGCCTTCGTCGAGGTGCCAGCGTCCTTGTTTGTCGATGCCGATCGCAACGACATCATATTTTGTCTTGTCCATCGCGTCGAAGATGTTTCTCGCCGATATCACCGAGATCTCATGCTCGGCGGATTTGCCTCCGAATAGGAGCGCGACGCGGAGTTTTTTCTTCATTGGGCGTTTCCGAGGCAGGCCTAGAGTGGAGGATAGGTGATCGAGGATGGTGAATCGATCTTCGATCCTCCATCTTCGATCCTCAATTACTTTGCGTCAGCTTACGACTTCTTGGCGATCGCGGCCGGCGCTTGCTGCTCGATGACTTTGACGACTTTGCCGGGATAAGCTTGTTTTTCGAATTGAAGCACGAAGTACTTGGCTTTGACCGGATCGCCTTTGTTATCGAACTCGATGGAGCCGGTGACGCCTTTGAAGTTTTTGATCTTACGCACTGCGGTGACGACATCGGCGCGGCTCGGTTTCTTGCCGCCATTCGCTTTGATCCATTGCTCCATCGCTTTAATGCCGACCAGCGTCGCGTCGTAGCCGTATAGTCCGAACGCTTCGATCTCTTTGCCGAAATGCTGCTTATATTTCTTCGCGAATGCAATGGTATCGGGAGTCGCGTCTCGCGGCGGCGCTACACTGGTATAATAGCTATTGATTACTGAATTCCCGGCGATCTTCGCCATCTCCGCCGAATCCAAGCCATCGGGTCCCATGAACTTGGCCTTGACGCCTTTTTCACGCATCTGCTTCAACAACAGGCCGCCTTGGTGGTAGATACCGCCGAAGTAAACGAGATCGGGGTTTTTGGCTTTGAGCGGAATGATCATCGGCGAAAAATTAGCGCGCTCTTCTGTCCCCTCGAAGGCCAAAACATTCATTCCGAGTTTCTTGGCTTCATTTCGGAAGCTGTCGGCAACACCCTGGCCATAGGCAGTCTTGTCATGAATGACATAGACAGATTTTGCTTTTAGCTCTTGAGCGGCGAAGCGCGCGCCGACAGGACCTTGCACGTCGTCCCGACCGCATACTCGATTGACGTTCGGATAGCCGCGGTCGGTGATCTCGGTCGCCGTGTTCGCCGGTGAAATCATCGTCAACATGGCATCTTTATAAACTTCGGAGGCAGGCAGCGCGACGCCGGAGTTGAAGTGACCGACGATGACGAGCACGTCGGGATCGGCGACCATGTTGCGCGCGTTGGCCACGCCGACTTCCGGCTTGGCCTGGTCGTCCTGGGGAACCAACTGCAAATCGTAGCCCAACTCTTTAAATGCTTTGGTTGCTTCCTCTACCGCTAGCTGGGCGCCGAGTTTAATGTGCTCGCCGAGAGCGGCCTGTTCGCCGGATAGCGGCGCCTGCACGGCGATCTTGATTTTGCCCTTTTGCGCCCATGCGGTCACTGGTAATACGGTTACAAGCGCGAACGAGACTGCTAATGACAATTGTTTCAGCACGGCGGGTCCACTCCTTTGATTGGAATGGCCCACGATAACAAATCGTAATAAAAGGCGCTACAGGACCGCGCCTAAGCGAATCCGAACAGTCTTTCGGTGGGTGGATGCGGCGAGTGGCGCGGCGAATCAGCGCTCGCCGCTCCCACGATGACATGCGCGTTTGGAAGTTAGCTTACGCAAAAATGCGGTACCACTCCATCGTCGCGATTAAATCCTCGATCGAACCATCGGGAAAAATCATAAAGAAGATTTCGTCGGCACCGAGCTTTTTGACGTCCTCGATGTCTTTTTTTACCTGATCGAGCGAACCGACAAAGATCGGCCGATCGGCGCCGAGCGCTTGTGGCGCGATTGATATATTGGCGCCGACGATGACTTCGAGCGCTAGCGGATCGCGCCCGGTGTCTTGCGCCAGCTGGCGTAATTGCGCGATCATCGCCGTCATGCCCTCGAGCGGGATACCGACGGGCATCCAGCCATTGGCCAATGTCGCGG
>VBKX01000083.1:0-9850 GCA_005879435.1 Deltaproteobacteria bacterium | reverse complement strand
GTTCTTCGGTCCAGATCGTCTTGAGCGCAGAAAGAAACTCATCGGCGCGGGCGCCGCGATCCTTCTGGTTCGCACCGGCCGCTTCGAATTCGTCGGCTGACCAGCCCAGGCCAAAGCCGGCGCGCAATCGTCCATTTGATAAAATATCGAGTGACGTCAGCCGCCGCGCGAGGGTGACGGGATTATAAAATGGAATATCCAGGACGCTGGTGCCGAGACCGATGCGGCTCGTGTGTGCGGCGACGAAAGTTAGCGCCTCGATGGGATCTAACACACGCTTGTAGAAGTCCGGCAGGGAGCCATCGGGCGTAACCGGATATTTGGTTCTCGGCTTGATCGGATACAAAAGCCGGTCGGCGACCCAAAGCGTGTCATAGCCCAATCGTTCGGCCTCTTTGGCCGCCTCGACGAGATTGTTCGGTTGGGATAAGTGGCCCATGCTTGGCAGCGTCACTCCGATACGCATTGCGTCCCTCCTGTCCTTCTAAATCAATTGAATCAAATGAGCGCTTCCTGAGCTACCACCGAAAGAGAAATTTTTTGCGACCGACGCAGCAGCGTGAGATCGCAAATCGAGCCTATCCGAGCTTCCGTCAGAAGCCGGTGCAGGTCGTCGACGCTACGCAGTATCGAATCGTCCAGCGCGACGATGACATCGCCTTCCTGGAGTCCGCCGCGTTCGGCCGGGCTCTGTTTTTCGACGGAAATAACCAACACGCCGGTTTCCGTCTTGAGCTGTTGCGAGCGAACGACGAAGCGGGGAATCGTAACGGTTTGCCCGCCGACGCCGAGATAAGCGCGACGAATGCGGCCGTATTTGATCAGATGGCCAGCGATAAATTTCGCCGTGTTGACGGCGACAGCGAAGCACAGGCCTTGCGCCGGCAAAATGACGGCGGTGTTGATGCCGATGACTTCGCCGTTCGAGTTGACCAATGGTCCGCCGG
Organism: Deltaproteobacteria bacterium; assembly: GCA_005879435.1. Classification (GTDB taxonomy): domain Bacteria; phylum Desulfobacterota; class Binatia; order UBA9968; family UBA9968; genus DP-20. The sequence continues at coordinate 8,903 of VBKX01000083.1, read as the reverse complement.
AATTTCCCGGATTGAGCGCCGCGTCGGTCTGAATCACGTTGTCGATGAGTCGGCCGGATTCCGAGCGCAGTGAGCGGCCCAACGCGCTGACCACGCCGGCGGTGACGCTGTACTGAAAACCGAAGGGATTGCCGATGGCGATCGCAAGCTGGCCAACGCGAATTCGTTGTGAATCGCCGAGTGGGGCGGCGACGAGCCCCGGCGCGGAAATTCTGAGGACCGCGACGTCGGTGCCGGCGTCATGGCCGACGATCGTCGCATCGAAGCGCCTGCCGTCGCTCAGGGTCACGGCGACTTTATCTGCGCCCTGCACCACATGGCTATTCGTTAGGATGAAACCGTCAGGTGTGAAGACAAAACCTGAGCCGCTTCCTCTGGCTTCACGGGAGCCGCGTGCCATCGCGCCGCGCGTTTCCGGGTGGCCTTTGCTCACTTCTATGAACGCGACCGACGGGCTGATTTTTTCTGCGGCCCGAACCACCGCCTGCGAATAGGCATCAAGCAAACTCGAGTCGGGATCGGCGATCGGCGGAACGCTGGGTTGGCGGCCAGGTTCGTAATCGTTGTCTAAGAGTTTTTTTAAAGCTGGTGCGGCCATATTTCCTCCCGTCGGAGCAAGATAATCATCGCCGGGGTTTCTGTTAAGTACGCACCTCGCGGTGCTATAGTATCATTCAAGTAACTCCAGGAGCGTCACATGAAAGCCAGAGAAACGAATTGTCCGGCTGAGTTCACGCTCGCAATGATCGGCGGTCGGTGGAAGATCCCGCTGATTTTTCATTTACTGGCGGGAGCCAAACGCTTTTCCGAGCTGTCCCGTGAGTTAACGGGAGTGTCGCAGAAAATGCTGACGCAACAGCTCAGGGAAATGGAACGAAACGGTCTCGTCGAGAGAAAAGTTTACGCGCAAGTTCCGCCAAAGGTCGAATACGCTCTGACGTCGCTGGGAAGAAGTTTGAAACCGGTGGTCGACGCGATGTGCCAATGGGGCGAGTTACATGGCGCGCAAACGGCGAGCCGGGAGGCGCAGCCATGATCATCAGCACCGGCGTCGATTTGGCTGAGGTCGACCGTATTCAGGCGGCCCTGGAAGATCCGCGCATCGGGCGGCGCTTTCGGGCCCGCGTCTTCACCGAGAAAGAGATTGCCTATTGCGAAAAAAAACAGCGCGGCAAGTATGAAAGTTACGCCGGCCGCTTTGCCGCCAAGGAGGCGGTGATGAAAGCGCTCGGGCGGGGCTGGGGCGCAAAAGTGCGGTGGCTCGATATCGAAGTTGCGCGCGCGCGCAGCGGCAAACCGGAGATCGTCTTGCACGACAAAACCGCACGGCTTGCCGAACAACTGAAAATCCGCCGCTGGGCGCTGTCGATCACACACACCAAGGGACATGGTTTGGCATTCGTCGTCGCTGAGGACGGGTAAAGTTTCACCACGAAGCGCACAGCGCGACAAAGCCGCGACTGAAAGGCGAAGAACAGGATTCACAATAAAGACACGAAGAACATGAGTTTCAAAGTCTAAATATCCTCTCCGTGACCTTGGTGTGCTTCGTGCGGGGACAGGGCTGTCAGCCGCTGCCGGATAGATTTTTCGGAGAACTTTTTGCCGGTAGGAGAAAAATCGCGGCGAGCGCCCAAATGCCGCAGATGGCGCCGGCGATCGTCCAAATGGTCTTGCTGCGACCGCTGTAATTGGCGATCACGCCGCAGAGAATCGCATCGAGTAGATGCACCAATGCAGCCGTGCGCAATAACGAGGTGGGGTCCATTTCAGATTTGATGAAAAAAAGCCCCGAGAAGTAGCCGAGCAATTGGTAGAAATCCACGAGCGGGCCTTGACGCTTCCTTTAATCAACTAATATACTCGGTCTCCGCTCAATTAGAAATATTATTATGGCGGTCAAAACCATAGAGTGGAATGACGATCGCGTAATCATGCTCGACCAGCGGCTGTTGCCGCATCGAGAGGTGTATCGAGTCTGCCGCGATTACAACCAGGTCGCCAACGCGATCCGTGACATGGTCATCCGCGGTGCGCCAGCGATCGGCGTCGCGGCAGCGATGGGAGTGGCGTTGGGGAAAAACCCGGCCCACGGCGGTAAATTTGTTTTGGGCGCTGCAGCGCATGCGCCAAGTCTACTCGGAGAAGCGTAGCCAAAGCGTCGAGGTTGTCAAACGCGCGCTCAAGGAAGAAGCGCAAAAGATTTACCGAGAAGATATTGCCGCTAACAAGCAGCTGGGCAAATATGGAGCCGGGCTTTTGCGTAACGCCAAACACATTATGACTCACTGCAACGCTGGCGCTTTGGCCACTGCGGGCTACGGCACGGCGCTGGGCGTGATCAGGGCTCTCAAAGAATCCGGCAAGGCATTTGAAGTTTTTGTGAACGAGACGCGGCCGTACTTGCAAGGTGCTAGACTGACCGCGTGGGAGCTCAAAAAAGAAAAGTTACCGGGGACGTTGATTACCGACAGTACGGCTGGTTATCTGATGCAAAAAGGCGAGGTCGACGCCGTCGTGGTCGGCTGCGACCGGGTTGCCGCTAATGGCGACGTTGCCAATAAAATCGGCACCTACACGATTGCCGTACTGGCGCGGCGCCACGGCATTCCCTTTTACGTCGCCGGGCCGACGTCGTCCATCGATGTGGATTGTGCCTCGGGCAAAGATATTCCCATCGAGCAGCGTGATGCCAAAGAAGTGTCGCATATTTTCGGCAAGGCAGTGGCGCCGAAGGGCACTCGTATTCTGAATCCGGCGTTCGACGTGACGTCGCAGGATTTGATCACGGCGATCATTACGGAAAAGGGAGTGATCCATCCTCCCTACCAGCAGAACATTCGCACCCATGTCTGTCATTGAGAAGACCCACGAGTTGGAAGCTTATTTCCACGATGCTGGCAAGCCGCGGGAAAAATGGCGCGTCGGCACCGAGTATGAAAAGGTCGGTATTTACCGCGACACGGGGCAAGCGATTCCCTACTTTGGCAAGCGCGGCGTCGACTTTATTTTGCGCGAGCTGATCGAGCGCTTCGGCTGGGAGCCCGAGGAGCAAGACGGCAACATCATCGCGCTCACGCGCGACAAAGCGCAAATTACTTTAGAGCCAGGCGGACAGATCGAGCTTAGCGGCGAACCGTGCGAGAGCATCCATTGCACCTATGCCGAGTTCAGCCAACATATTCGCGAGCTGTTGGAAGTGGCGGAGCCGCTCGGAATTGTCTTTCTCGGCCTCGGCATGCAGCCGGTGAGCCGCTTGGAACAAATCGAATGGGTGCCGAAGCAGCGCTACCGCATCATGGCGCCGTACATGCTCAAAGTCGGCAAGTTGGGCCAGCGCATGATGAAGCAGACAGCGACGGTCCAAGCGAACATTGATTACAGCGACGAAAAAGACGCGATGGCGAAATTCCGCACGGGCATGGGGTTAGCGCCCGTGCTCATCGCGATGTTTGCCAACTCGCCGATCTGCGATGGCCAGATAAACGGCTATCGCAGCTTTCGCGAGCATATTTGGACCGACACCGATAAAAGCCGCTCGGGCATGCTCAAGTTCGCCTTCGCGCCGGAGGCTTCCTTCGCGCATTACGTCGAGTATGCGCTCGATGTGCCGATGTATTTCATCATCCGCAACAAAAACTATTATGACATGACGGACATCACCTTCCGCCAGTTTCTAACTTCCGGCTATAACGGCGAGCGCGCGACGATCGAGGATTGGAACGATCATCTGACGACGCTGTTTCCGGAAACCCGCATCAAACGCTACATCGAGATCCGGTCAGTGGATAGCCAGCCGCCGGATCTCATGCCGGCGCTCTCAGCGCTGGTGAAGGGCGCGTTTTACGACGCCGATTGCCTGCAGGCGGCATGGGATCTGGTGAAAGGTTGGAGCTGGGACGAGCGCATGCAAAGTTATCTTGACTCCCATCGCGATGCGCTGGCCACGCGGGTACGACGCTATTCGCTACTCGATCTCGCCAGAGAGCTAGTGGAGATCGCCTGGGAAGGATTGCGCCGGCAAAACCAAGTCAATGATCTCGGCGACAACGAAACGATTTACTTAAAGCCGCTTAAGGATCTTTTGTCTCAGGGGAAATGTCCCGCCGACATCTTGCTGGAAAAATGGGAAGGAGAGCTCCATCACGACATCAAACGGCTGATCGCCTACAGTGCTTACAAACTGCCGTGAACTTCATCGACCAGGCTCTGATGATTCATTCGTTTCAGCCGAGCGACAATCTCATCGTCGGTTAAGCCGATAAAGCCATTCAGATAACGGCGCTTCAGTTCAGTAATTCTTCGAAAGCTCTTCTCAACCTGCGCGCGCAGCGCCGGATCTTTCTCCGCTTCATCGCAAACAAATTCAAAGACCTCGACCGCTTTCGGCAATTCATGGCAAAACAACAGCGCGTCGACGCCGGCGCGCAGGGCGAGCGCGGCGGCTTGGTTTGAGAGGAAATTGTTGCTGATCGCCTTCATTTCCATGTCGTCGCTAAAAACGACTCCGTCGTAGCCAAGCTGGTGGCGCAGCACTTCGGTCACGACTCGCTGCGAGAGCGTGGCGGGGAGATCAGAGTCGAGGGCGGTAAATCGCACGTGCGCGGTCATGAGCGCTTCGATGCCGCTCCGGCAAGCATTAGCGAATGGCGGCAGCTCGACGGCTTTGATCTCGTCCAATGATTTGTCAACGATGGGGAGCGCGAGGTGCGAATCCTCTTCTGTGTCGCCATGGCCGGGAAAGTGTTTGCCGCACGGGATGATCCCGCCGTCACGTAAGCCGCGCATCCAGGCCAAGCTTATGTCGATCACTTGCTCCGGCTCCGCTCCGAAGGCGCGGTCGCCGATGATCGGATTCGCTGCATTCGAATTTACATCGAGCACCGGTGCGAAATTTAGATTGATTCCGACCAGCGCTAATTCCGCCGCGGTTGCGCGGCCGCAGCGATAGGCCAGATCGAGATTTTTTTTAGCGCCGATCATCGTCGCGGGTGGGAAATGAGTGAACGGTGGCGGCAGGCGATGAACCCGCCCACCCTCCTGATCGATGGCGAGAAACGGCGGCTCGTTCGGCGCCGTGTTCCATACAGTTCGGCACAAGGACGCTATTTGCTCCGGCGCGCAACAGTTCTCGCTGAATAGAATCAAACCGCCGAATCCATGTTCTTCGAAGATCAATTGCTCGTCGCGGCTCAAACACTCTCCTTGACAGCCGACGATAAACATCTGGGCAACTTTTTGCCGCAGCGCTTCCATCACTCACGACTATAGCACAACCTAGACAATTTTCCGGTCAGCGTGTAGATTCCACTGATCCGGATGGCGCACGCAAAGTATATAGTCGTCGAAGGACCGATCGGGGTGGGCAAGACCAGCCTGGCCAAAATGTTGGCCGATGAATTTCAGGCGCGGACGGTTTTCGAAAGGGTGGAAGACAATCCGTTTCTGCCGAAATTTTACAAATCTCGCGAGACCTATGCTTTTCAGAATCAGACTTTCTTTCTACTGAACCGCTATCAGCAGCAGACCGACCTGGCACAGCAGGATCTGTTTAATCAGAATACCGTTGCGGATTATCTGTTTGCCAAGGACCAGATCTTCGCGAGCCTTACCCTGAGCGCAGAGGAACTCAGTCTTTACCAGCAGATCTACGCGCTGTTGAACACTCGGGTGCCGAAACCGGACCTGGTCGTCTATCTCCAGGCCCGCCCCGAGGTGCTTTACAAAAGGATCAAAAAAAGGGATAAAAAATACGAGCGAGGCGTAACCTTCGAATACCTTGGCGAGGTGGCTCAGGCGTACAATCAGTTCTTTTTTCACTACGATGAGACGCCGCTGCTGGTGGTGAACACGTCCGAGATTGATTTCGTGTCGAGCAGCAAGGATCTGGCTGACTTGATCAAGGAAATCAACAGCATGGGTTTGGGGACGCAGCACTACATACCGCTTGGATCTAGATAATCTGGACCGAGACGGATGCCAAAAGGCGATTTTCGGGGAGAGAAAAGCGGCTCTTCCTGGCCGCGTTGGCCTTCCGGTTTGGTCCGGAAGGCTTTTTTTGTTTTGGGGGTATCATGGGCGACAAGATCACCGTACCTCATGTCCTTAAAATGAAGCAGCGCGGCGAGAAGATTACTTGCCTGACTGCCTATGACTACTCTTTCGCGCGGATTCTCGACGATGCGGGAGTAGAAATGTTGCTGGTCGGCGATTCGCTTGGCTGCGTGGTGCAGGGCAATCACAATACCCTGGCTGTGACGATGGACGAGATGATTTATCACACGCGCCTGGTCGCGCGCGGCCGCAACCGGGCTCTGGTCATCGGTGACATGCCGTTCCTTTCTTATCACGTGAGCAGGGAACGGGCGCTCGAAAACGCCGGCCGGTTCCTCCAGGAAGGGGGTGCCGAGGCGGTCAAGCTTGAAGGCGGGATGACCATGCGCGTTACCATTGAAGCGATCGTGCAGGCAGGTATTCCAGTGATGGGTCATGTCGGCCTCACGCCGCAGTCGGTGCATCAGTTCGGCGGCTACAAGATTCAGGGTCGGGAAAAGGAGCGGCGCGAGGCGGTGTTGCGCGATGCTTTGGCAGTCGAGGAAGCCGGCGCGTTTTCCGTGGTTCTGGAAGGCATGCCACTCGACCTGGCGCAGGAGATCACCGAGCGCTTGAAGATCCCGACCATCGGTATCGGCGCGGGCGCTCACTGTGACGGACAAGTGCTCGTAATCCATGATATGCTCGGTTTGTTCGATGATTTCACGCCGAAGTTCGTCAAACGGTATGCCGATCTAAAAAGGATTGTAAGCGGGGCGGCGAAAGAATTTATCGGCGAGGTGAAAGAGAGAAAATTTCCCACGGAGGAGCACTCCTTCAGGTAAGATTGGGGCAATGGAGTGATGGAGTACTGGAGTGTTGGGTTTCCGCCATTACTCCAATACTCCGGTTTTGTTTTTGCCTATGCAGATTGTTGAACAGATTGTCGAGATGCACGATTGGAGCGAAGCCGAGCGTCGGCAGAGCCGTCGCATCGCTTTGATCCCCACCATGGGGTTTTTGCATGAGGGACACCTTTGCCTCGTGCGCGACGGCAAGGCGCGCTGCGACCGCGTGGTGGTATCGATCTTCGTCAATCCGAGACAGTTCGGCCCGAAGGAAGACTTCACCACTTATCCGCGCGACTTGGCGCGTGACGTTCGATTGTTGGAGAAAGAAGGCGTCGATATTCTTTTTCATCCTTCGGTCGAAGCAATCTACCCAGCGAGAGCGCAAACCCATATCGAGGTCGAAAATCTTAGTCTGCCGCTTTGCGGCGCTGCCCGTCCGGGACATTTTCGTGGGGTCGCCACGGTCGTCGCGAAGCTCTTCAACATCGTGCGGCCACATATGGCGGTGTTCGGCGAGAAGGATTATCAGCAGCTGCAAGTGATAAGGCGGATGGTTCGCGATTTGAACATGGAGGTGGAAATCGCTGGCCATCCGATCGTTCGCGAGGCCGACGGCCTGGCGTTGAGCTCGCGCAACGCCTATCTTACTCCCCAAGAGCGTGGAGCCGCGGTTTGCCTGTCCCGCTCACTGTGCAAGGCGGATCGTTGGTTCCGACGCGGGGAAACATCCGGGCGCGCGCTGCTTTGCCTGGTTCGATCGGAGCTGGAAAAGGAGCCGCTCGCCAAAATCGAGTATGTGAAACTCTGTCATGTCGAAACCCTCGAGGACATCGAAAAAGTCGACGATGCGGCACTGCTCGCCTTGGCGGTGCAATTCAGCAAGGCACGTTTGATCGACAACCGCGTGCTTAGACGTTGAAGAGGGATGTGGCGGTGGCGGACGAGGCATCTCTAAAGGCTAGGGCACGCTGGAGCGACAGTCTGCGGCGCTATTTTCTCGCCGGACTGCTGGTTTTTCTTCCACTGGCGATCACGCTTTGGTTTATCGGTTGGGTGATCGACTTACTGGACAGCGTGTTGGCCGTCTTGCCAGACGCGCTTCACCCCAACTCTTATCTGCCCTTTGCGATTCCGAAACTCGGCGCGGTCGTAACACTGCTGCTGATTCTTTTTCTTGGCATGCTTACCCGCGGCGTGGCGACCCGGCGGTTCCTCGCGGCCTGGGAAAGCATCTTTATCCAAATCCCAGTGTTTCGTGGCATTTATAGCGCCGTGCAAAAGTTGGTTCAAACCTTTCTCGGACAATCGAATGCGCAGCGTCAGGTAGTGATGATCGAGTACCCGCGCACGGGTATTTTCACGGTCGGCTTTGCCATGGGCCGTGCCTGGTCTCATCTTGAGGAAAAAAAGAATGCCCAGCTCGTCAACGTTTTTGTGCCGACGACCCCAAATCCGACTTCCGGCTTTTATCTGCTCGTTCCAAGCAACGAGGTAACCCCGCTCAATATGACGATGGAAGAGGCGCTGAAGCTGATCACCTCGAGCGGTTTGATCACGCCGGACGACAAGAACAAACATGACAGATAAGAAATCCGCCGCACCCAGCGAGCAAATTGTCTGCGTCAACCGCCAGGCACGGCATAATTACTCTATCGACGAAACCTACGAAGCCGGCTTGGTCCTGGTCGGCAGCGAAGTGAAGTCGCTGCGCGACGGCAAGGCAAATCTGGTCGACAGCTACGCGCGCATTCAAAAAGGCGAAGCCTTCCTGGTCAACACCCACATCAGTCCTTATGCGGGCGCCAACCAGTTCAATCACGAGCCGACGCGGACGCGCAAGCTTTTGCTTCATGAGCGCGAGATCGAACGCCTCACGGGCAAGACCAAAGAGCGTGGCCTGACGCTGATCCCGCTCAAGATTTATTTCAAAAACGGCCGCGCCAAGGTGGAATTAGGCCTGGCGCGCGGCAAAAAACTTTACGACAAGCGCGAGACGTTGCGCCGCAAAGTCGCCCAGCG